>CAYPOE010000095.1:0-8642 GCA_964412285.1 uncultured Eubacteriales bacterium
ATTTGACGAATTTTGACAATTCAGAAGATGCAAATATCGCTGCGAGTGTGATAGCAAATGGTTTTGTATGGGCAGAATGACACTACCGCGTCAGCGGTTATCATAGTCTGCTTTTTACATATTATCCCTCTATCCACTTACTCCACATCCCACACCCACACCGCTGCCTTCTTCCCCGACACGAGTATGTCGTAGCGAGATTCAAGCGTCCACTGCGGCACCACCGCGCGCCACACCGCGTCAGTCACCTCCTTCGCCGCACTCAACAGCACACACCGTCCATCCGCGCCGAAGGCGTGGTCGAACGCGCGAAACATATCGGTATACAGCGTCGTTATGTCGATCGATCCGTCGTAGATCCCCCACGGCGGATCCGTCACGATCCGCGTCACGAACCCGCGCTCGTACAACGCGGGCAACTGCGCGACGTCGGCTTGCTTGATATACAGCCGCTCGGGCGTACGCCGCAACCGCTTGACCGCCTGTCGCTGCACATCGACGTACGACAGGTCGCGGTCGTGCGAAAAGATCATCTGATACGGCAACCGCGCCCGATCCAGCGCAAGTGCGCCGCTGCCGCCGAACGGGTCGAGCCATATGTCGTCGGGCGTGGGATGCGACAGGTGGTTCAGGATCATGCAGAGTTCGGGGTGCAGTACCCCTTTGGGCAGCGACTTCTCGTACGCCATATGCCGCGTGATGCGGCGCATGAACAGCGTGAATCCCTCGCTGCGCCGTAATACCCAGAACTCCACGTCGGGCTTGGCGCGGTTGGGCGACATATGGTACGTCGCCGCGATGCGCTGCTCGGCCGCGCGAAGCAGGTTGTTGTCCACACCGACGAGCTGATTCTGATCCGAACATACGACGCGAAACGTCTGCGCACCTGCCGCAGCCGCCGCTGTCGATGCATCGCCCTCGCGCCGCCAACTCCCGCGCGACACGCGCCGCAACATATCGGCGATGCTGCCGCTCGACTTGTCGAGCAGTGCAAACGTGTTATTGCAAAAAGGCGGCTGAAATCCAGCAGCCGCCTCGTAGATCAGTAGTCCATCATATACGTTGCGGATCGCGCGCACGCCGTCGGCGCGAAGCATCTCGCACACCACGTCTGATAAGCCCGATACGCAGGTCGATACATAGAGCATATTATTCCGCATTTCGTATCATCGCACTTACTGTAATGTATAGGGCACGCCCGTTCAAAAAGACGCAGAACCCCGTCTTTTTGAACGTTCTTCTACTCTGCACGTTGATCGGCGATCATCTTAAGGAGTCCACCCGCGACGACCATGTCGATCTCGCGACCCTGCGCCGCTACGGTCAACGACACGGATCTGCCGCCGATGTCGGCGACGACCTTGCCGCCGCGTACCTGTGCGACCGCATCGGTCAGCGTCACGGTATCGCCTTCGCTGATCGCATCGTAGTCGGCGGGATCGTCGAACACGAGCGGCAGAATGCCGTTGTTGATGAGGTTCGCGCAGTGGATGCGCGCAAACG
This sequence comes from uncultured Eubacteriales bacterium, assembly GCA_964412285.1. GTDB lineage: Bacteria > Bacillota > Clostridia > Monoglobales > CAYZNM01 > CAYZNM01. The sequence goes on from CAYPOE010000095.1 coordinate 1,504, forward strand.
ATTTCGCGATCACCGCGCGTACGCCGAGGTACAGCGGGACGAGCGCCGCGTGTTCGCGCGACGAACCTTGTCCGTAGTTCTCACCGCCGACGATGACACTCTGCTTGGCGTTGCGCGCACGTGCGGGATACCCCGCGTCGCACGGCGTGAGGCAGTAGTCGGCGAGGTACGGTATGTTGGAGCGGAACGGCAGCAGCGACGAGCCGCTCGGCATGATGTGATCCGTCGTGATGTTGTCGCCGACTTTGATACCGATGGGTGCGGTGAAGTCGCCGACGGGTACGCCCTGCGGGAACGGTTTGATGTTGGGGCCGCGCACGACTTCACCGTCATGCGTAGGCAGGAGTACCATGCTGTCGTCGATGTAGTAGCGGTCGGGCAGCGTGATCTTGGGGATCGTATGTGTGGTCGGATCGGTGAGTACGCCCGCAATCGCCGATACCGCCGCAGTCTCAGGGCTGACGAGGTACACCTGCGCGTCGGGCGTACCCGAGCGACCCTTGAAGTTGCGGTTGTTGGTGCGAAGGCTGACGCCGCCCGTGATCGGCGACTGTCCCATGCCGATGCAGGGGCCGCACGTGCATTCGAGCAGTCGCGCGCCGCTCTTGACGATGTCGGTCAGCGCGCCGCACTCACTGAGTTGCGTCAACGTCTGCTTGCTGCCCGGCGCAACCGTGCAGCTCACGTTGTCGGCGATCTTCTTCCCTTTCAGGATCGCCGCGACGGTCAGCATATCGGCGAGCGACGCGTTGGTGCAGCTGCCGATGAAGACCTGCGTCACAGGCATCCCCGCGAGCGACGCAACCGTGCAGACGTTGTCAGGCATGTGCGGTTGCGCGACCATGGGTACGAGCGTCGACAGGTCGACTGTGATCTCTTTGTCGTAGACCGCGTCGGCGTCGGCGCACAGCGGCGCGTAGTCGGACGCGCGGTTCTGCGCGGTCAGGAATGCCTTGGTGACGTCGTCAGACGGGAAGATCGACGAGGTTGCGCCGAGTTCTGCGCCCATGTTGGTGATCGTCGCGCGCTCGGGTACCGACAGGTCGGCGACGCCTTCACCCGCGTATTCGACGACGTAGCCGACGCCACCCTTGACCGATAACTGGCGCAGGACTTCGAGGATCACGTCTTTTGCCGATACGCCATTGCCGCGCACACCGACCAAGTTGACGCGCAGCATCCCGGGCATCGTGATGTAGTACGGGTAGCCGCCCATGGCCGCCGCGACGTCGAGGCCGCCCGCGCCGATCGCGAGCATACCGAGGCCGCCGCAGGTCGGCGTATGCGAGTCGCTGCCGAGCAGCGTCTTCCCCGGGATACCGAAGCGTTCGAGGTGGACTTGGTGGCAGATGCCGTTGCCCGCTTTGCTGTAGCGGATGCCGTGCTTGTTCGCGACGGTCTGGATGTACAGGTGGTCGTCGGCGTTGTTGGGCGTGGTCTGCAACGTATTGTGGTCGATGTATGCGACGGAGAGTTCCGTCTTAACTCGATCGATGCCGAGCGCCTCGAATTGCAGGTAGCACATCGTACCCGTGCTGTCCTGGGTGAGGGTCTGGTCGATCTTGATGCGCACCGTCTGGCCACGCGTGAGCGGGTCGGATGTGTGTGCGGCTATGATTTTTTGCGCTATGGTGTAGCCCATGTTTTATACCTCAATATTGATGTTGGTGTAGATGCATTCGCCGTCCATGTACTCGTTGATTTCATCTCTCTCCAACTCATCCAGTTCATCAAGCGTCGCAGTGACCAAGTCTCGAATCATATACTTGGCGTGTTCGAGGTCGTCACCCTGCGTAAAGCAACCCGGCAGATCGGGACATATGGCGTAGTAAGAGCCGTTGGGTTGGCGCTTAAACAGCACACTAAACTTTTTCGTCATTGTTACCTCCTCAACCACCTGCGCAACTCGTTTCTATCAATACCGCATTGGCGTAAGATTCCCCAGATTGTACCTATGTCCAAGTCTTTGCCCTTGTGACATGACACCGGCACAGAATGCCTACCGTTGCTGTACACCCGATGTGATGTGCCGTTCTGTCGCACAAATCTGTAGCCGTGTTCTTCGAGAAACCGTATCAGCGTATCTACTGGTACCGCGTGAATACGCGGACGTGCGGTTATGAATTGCACGGGCTTTTGCGTGCAATTCATGCACGGCTTTTCGCGTAGCGAAAAGTACAGATGAGATACTCAATCCCACGGGGTTATACCTCAACCTCTATCGTAGAAAAGAACGACTTACCCGTGCAGAACACCTGTTTGTCCTCGTCGTCCATATCGACGACCATGAGTTCAATGACCTCGCGAATCATGGCTTCTGCCTCTTCGAGTGTATCGCCGCGCGTAAAACATCCGGGAATGTTGGGACATACGACAAAATAGCTACCATCGGGATTCTGTTTGTACATAACGCTTAACTTAGCTGTCATACTGATTACCTCCCCAACCACCGCAATAGTTCTTTCTTATCAATCTTACACTTCAATCTTACACTCACGCAGTACAACGAGTATGTCCGAAACATCCAGCTCCTTGCCCTTGTGATACATCACCGGCACAGAGTGCCTACCATTGCTGTACACCCGATGTGATGTGCCGTTCTGTCGCACGAATCTGTAGCCGTGTTCCTCGAGAAACCGTATCAGCGTATCTGCTGAGATACTCAATCCCACGGGTTATACCTCTACTTTAATCTTACTAATGATATACTCGTGATCCGTGGCATAATCCTCTTGATCGCATTCATCCATGTGAGACAAGAAATCCTGCGCTACTTGCGCGATCAACGCCTGTGCTTCCTCGAATGTGTCGCCTTGTACGATGCAGCCGCGTATGTCAGGGCATTTCGCCATATACGTACCGTCATCTAACTTTTGATATAGTACGGTAAGATTTGCTGTCATACTATTTCCTCCCTAACCAACGCAATAACTCTTTCTTACTGATACCACACTCACGCAGCATTTGACTGACCATGCCGTCGTCGATGTTTCTACCCTTGTGATACGACACGGAAATAGAGTGTTCACCGTTGTTGTATATCTTGTGAGATGTACCGTTCTGTCTTACGAAATGATACCCGTTCTCCTCGAGAAATTTGATAAACGTATCCGCTGAGATGCTGAGTCCCATATAGTATACCCGTAATCTGTTTGCTGGATCGCACCAAGTGTAGCGATGCCGTCACGCCCACTATCAAGTTGCACCAAAAGCCGTGCAACTTATAGCGGTGCTTCTTACACTCCCGTTATTCGTTCACTATCATCGTCCCAATCCCCGTATCCGTAAAAATCTCGAGCAAAATACAGTGCGGCAGACGCCCGTCGATGATATGCACCCGCTTCACGCCCGCGTCGAGCGCTTCGATGCACGACAGCGTCTTGGGAATCATGCCGCCGACGATCTGGTTGTCCTCGATCATCTGATAGATCTCTTTCTGCCCGATCTCGTAGATGATCGTATCATCGGTCGGCGAACGCTTGAGACCCTCGGTATCCGTCAGCATGATCAGCTTCTCCGCGTTCATCGCGGCCGCAACCGCGCCCGCTACGGTATCCGCGTTGATGTTGTAACTCTCGCCGTCCGCGCCCACGCCAATCGGTGCGATGACCGGGATGTACTGGTCGCGCGACAACATGTCGATCACCTGCGGATTGACGCGCAGGATGTCCCCGACGTAGCCGTAATCCGTCTGCTGCTTATCCGTGTACTTCTTGCACTCGATCAGATTGCCGTCGATGCCGCAGATGCCGATCGCGCGGCCGCCCTTCTTGTTGAGCAGACTCACAATATCTTTGTTGGTCTTGCCGACGAGTACCTGCTGTGCGACGGTCATGGCCTCGGCGGTCGTGACGCGGAGACCGTTCTTAAACTCCGACTGCACGCCGTAGACGTCGAGCGCGGCATTGATCTCAGGGCCGCCGCCGTGTACGACAATCGGGTTGACGCCGATGAACTTGAGCAGCGTAATGTCGTCCATGACGCTATTCTTGAGTTCCTCGTTAATCATCGCGTTGCCGCCGTACTTGATGACGACGGTCTTGCCCGACAGCTTGCGTATGTAGGGCAACGCTTCAATCAATATACCTGCTTTATAGATCAATTCCTGCATAATTTTAGTTTGGTAGGGGCGGGGCAAGCGCGTAGTAGAGCGCAGGGCTCCGCCCGCGGGTTGGGATTGTTTCACGTGAAACATTGCTTGATAATCGACCCGCAATATGTTATGATAACTATACTATATCATACTATTACAAGTCAACACAATCACACACAGTCCATCAGGAGTTCGATTTATGCATAAACAATTTACCGTTTACATCGAGCGCGATGCCGAGAGCGGCATGTATATCGGCACGGTACCGTCGGTACCCGGCGCGCATACCTTCGCGCCCACCTTGGACGAATTGCAGTCGCGGCTGAATGAAGTACTCTCACTCTGCCTCGAAGGCATGGACGGCGAGGAACTCGCCATGCTACCGTCGTTCGCAGGATTGACGCAGATCAGCGTCGATGTATGAGTAAACTCAAACTCATCAGCGCCCGACGTATGGAGCAGTTGTTGCTATCGCTCGGTTTCATCAAGGTGCGTCATAGAGGCGGTCACGCTCAATACGTCCATGCCGACGGCAGAAAGACCACTGTATCGTTTTATGGCAATACAGACTTGCCGCGCCCTATGATCCGAACGATACTCAGTGAAATCAGCTTGGGCATCGACGAGTACAACGACAGGGTTTAACCCTGCATCGCACTCGCTATGGTGCGGGGGTCATGCCCGAGATCTTCTGCTTTACCCGTCGTCGGTGACGCCGCCGTACCAGACCTCTTCGCTGTCGAGGTCTACAAACTCGTTCCATACGATGGCGATGCCGTGGACTTCGACACGCGCTTGCTCGAACAGTCGATCTACGTATGTCAGCATGGTGAACGGCTCGTACCGCGCAATCATGGGCTTCACATCGTAGAGCTTGACCGTGCCGCACGCAAATGTCACGCGCAGCACGTAGTCGGGCAGCGACTCTACAGCAGTGATGGTGTGGTGGTGATTACTGATGTCCATAGTGCTTACTCCAATGGCGGCAGCTTGTTGAACTGCTGCGTGTTCCAGATATCGAGGAGTTCCTGTCTGTGCTCCCCTATCCATTCGTACGTCAGTTTCAGCGCGCGCGGCGGAAGATCGCCGCCGAGCACCCGGCCTGTGGCAATCTCAATCATACCCACATATTCGCCGTACAGCGCATGGATATGAGGCGGATTGTGTTCTCTGCCGATCATGTACATCTTGATGATGATACCAAAGAATCTGGAGATTTCCGGCATAATCTAAACCTTTTCTCACACTCACTGTAGTGCGTTGGGTACGTCCACCCAAAAAGACGTAAATGCGTTCGTCTTTTTGGGCGTCCTTCTTATACGCCCGTCGCCGTCATTGCATTCCACGCCGTACGGATCACCTGCTGAATATCGGTGACCTTGGGTTCCCAGCCGAGTACGGCCTTGGCCTTGTCGCTCGACGCGATCAGCGTGTCGGGATCGCCCGGGCGGCGCGGCCCTACGACGAGTTTGATGTCGACGCCCGTCACAGCCTTGGCGGCCTCGTAGATCTGCAAATTCGAGTACCCGCCGCCGCTGCCGAGGTTGAACACGTCCGACGTACCCGTCTTGCACAGATACTCATACGCCAACACATGCGCATCGATCAGATCCGTCACGTGGATGTAGTCGCGTACGCACGAACCGTCGGGCGTGTTGTAGTCGTCGCCGTACATCGTGAACGTCGGATCATCGGACTTCGCCTTCTGTAAGATGATGGGGATGATGTGCGTCTCGGGGTTATGCTCCTCGCGCAATGTACCGCCTTCGTCCGCACCCGCGACGTTGAAGTAGCGCAGCGCAATCGACTTGATACCATACGCGCCGTCGCACCAGTGCAGCAGTCCCTCGATCGCGAGTTTGCTCGCGCCGTACGGGTTGATCGGTGCCTTTTCGTCGTCCTCGAGGATGGGTACGCGCTTGGGGATGCCGTACGTAGCGGCGGTCGAGCTGAAGATCAGCTTCTTCACGCCGTGCTTGTTCATCGCATCGAGCAGCGTGATCGCGCCGCCGACGTTGTTGTCGTAGTACATCAGCGGATTCTCGACCGATTCGCCGACGAGCGACGACGCCGAGAAGTGCAGCACCGCGTCGATGTCGTGCTTGCCGAATACCTCATCCAACGCCTTCGCGTCGCGCAGATCGACCTCGTAGATCGTCTTGGCCGGACACAACTCGCGATGTCCCTTGCTCATGTTGTCGACGACGACCACGTCATACCCGCGCCGCATCAGCCCGAGTACCGCGTGCGAACCTACATAGCCTGCGCCGCCTGTTACCAATATTGTTTTAGACATAGTTTACCTCTCTGTATGCATGATAGTAGTTGTACTGTGAATGTCAACGACTCTGACCTGCCTACCCAAGGCGTAAGCGTATCGCATCGTAAACAAAGTGCCCCCACCCTGTCTGCCATCATAGACGGCGATAACACGACTGGATTGTTCCACCATACTTCGATTTCTTACCATAAAGCAAGGGCGCGAATACACCTCGCATATACTCGAACTCTGTCGCAGTGGTGAATCAGATCGCAAAACATTCTGTCTGTGGTTTTCAAACGGTTGCGATGCGGAATAGCCGCCTCGAGTGTAATAGGATACTCATGCTTCATTTCCACGACAATGGAAGCAAATAGCAAATCCACACCGTCGGCGAATCCACTGACAAAATGCGTATAGCCGTCGTCAATGGCTCGCTGGATTTCGCGACGAAGTTCGGCGGTTACATAAGCGATTGCGTGACTGGGAATGTGCCTGTGTCCGGTCACACAACAAGTATCTGTATTCATTTGTCCATTCTCCTTATAGACTATATATAGCCTAATAGTATCATATATAGCCTATCATTTGCAAGCCTTTTGTGTAGACTATGTTTAGTCTTACACAAAAGGGGCTTATCATGAATACAAGAATGGCTGTGGCCAACAGATTACAAGAGCTTTGCGACAAGAAGGGCATTTCTATCAACAAACTCGCCAACCTCGCCGCGATACCGCCGTCAACGCTGAAGAATATCCTCTATGGCAAAAGTCAAAATCCCGGCAT
>CAYPOE010000096.1:0-8593 GCA_964412285.1 uncultured Eubacteriales bacterium
ATAAGCAAGCAAAATGACCGTCAGAACTGCTCACTACTTTATGGAGGTATGACCATGGCGACAGCACAGGACCCTATCCTCGAAATGTTTATATACGAATCCTTACAATTGATTGAGCAATTGGAGGAATTGCTGCTTGATGCGGAGAAAAACGAGAACCTCAGCGATGAACAGATCAACGAGGTATTCCGTATCATGCACACGATCAAGGGTTCGTCCGCCATGATGAGCTTCGACAATATCTCTCACGTGGCTCATTCGGTCGAGGATTTGTTTTATATGATACGCGACCACTCCGTTGTGCCGACCGCACAGCAGTGGCCGGATATATTTGATTTGATACTGCGTTCGTCCGATTTTATGAAAGGCGAGGTCGAAAAGATCCAGAACGGCGAAATCGCCGATCGCAGCGAGAGCGACTTGGTCGATGAGCTTCACGGGTTCAGTGCCAAGCTCAAGGGCGGCGAGGCTCCACAGGCCGCCGCATCTGCACCTACACAAACACAAGCGACGGTCGCGACGGTCGCCGACACGTCGAACCCCGTGGGCGGCGCGTCAGGCGGCGATGGCGCCATCTACTGCGTCAAGGTATTCTTCGAGGACGGCGCACGCATGGAGAACATCCGCGCATTTGGCGTCCTTGCGGCACTCAAGAATCTGTCGTCCGACGCCGTCACCATACCTGAGGACATCGAGGCCGATGCGGCCACCGACGAGATCGCACACAACGGCGTGACTTTCTACGTACGGTCGACCGCGCATATCGAAGAGTTGCGTGGCTGTGTGACCGAAACGTTGTTCCTCAAGTCGTACGAACTGTACGAGGTTACGGATAGAGAAGAGATCCCCACGGCGTTGCGTCCTGCACCTGCGGCCATCAACCTCACGTTTGACATGCCCGCCGAGTCTGTCCAAGCCGAGGTCAAATCCGAACCTGCAGCCACCGCCCCTGCGGCGGCACAACCTGAGTCCACACCGACCCCGGCTACGCCACAGGCTTCGACCGAAGGCGGCGACCACTCGGTCAAGCAGTCGTTCATCTCAGTCAATCTCGATAAGCTCGATAAGCTACTCGACCTCGTCGGTGAGATCGTCATACACGAGGCCATGGTCGTCAAGTCGAGCGATCTCGCAGGACTCCAGCTCGAGAACTTCGACAAGGCCGCGCGCGAACTCAACAAGCTCACGAGCGAACTCCAGACCATCGTGATGAGCGTGCGCATGATCCCCGTATCATCGACGTTCCGTAAGATGCAGCGCATCATACGCGATATGTGCAAGAAGGTCAACAAAGAGGCCGAACTCGTCATCATCGGCGAAGAGACCGAGATCGATAAGAATATCATCGACAACCTCTCCGACCCGCTCATGCACCTAATCCGTAATTCAATGGATCATGGCATCGAGAGTCCTGATGTGCGCGAAAAGGCTGGCAAATCCCGTTCGGGTACCATTACGCTCGAGGCCAAGAACAGCGGCTCCGAGGTACTCATCACGATCACCGACGACGGCGCGGGTCTCAACCGCGACAGAATCATCCACAAGGCCATTGAGAAGGGTCTAACTACGAAGCCCGAGAGCGAAATCACAGATCGGGAGGCCTACAACTTTATTCTCATGCCGGGTTTCTCGACCAAAGAGCAGGTCACGGAGTTCTCTGGGCGCGGCGTGGGTATGGACGTCGTCAAGCGCAACATCGAGAAGGTCGGCGGCATCGTCAACATCGACTCTGCGCCGGGCAAGGGTACGGTCATCACGATCAAGATCCCGCTGACGCTCGCCATCGTCGACGGCATGGAGATCAGCGTCGCTGGACGCCGCTTCATCGTACCGATTGCCAACATACAGGTCAGCACCAACGTCAAGAAGAGCGAACTGCTCATCGATTCATCGGGTAACGAGATGGTGCAGATCCACGGACACTTCTATCCCGTCGTGCGCCTGCACAAGAAGTTCAACATCGGGACCGAGATTACGGATATCGAGAAGGGCACCATCATGCATATCAACAACGGTGAACGTTCGGTATGCATCTTCTTCGACAAACTCATCGGCGAACAGCAGATCGTCGTCAAGCCCATACCCGCGTATGTAATTAAAAATATCGGGCATATTCATGGTATCGGCGGTTGCGCACTCCTCGGCGACGGCAGCATCTGCCTGATCCTCGACATCAACGATATTTGCGAATAAGATCTTGCGGAGAAAGCTATGGCTATCAATAACTTTTTAGGCAATGAGAAAACGACGGCGACACGGCCGTCCGGCAAAGAGTACCTGACATTCTCCATCGGCATCGATGTGTACGCGATCGAGATCTTCTACGTATTCGACATCATACAGAAGTCCATCACACCCGTCACGCCGTTACCCATGGTACCCGATTATATCATGGGCGTTATCAACCTGCGCGGTAAGATCACGCCTGTCATCGACGTACGTATGCGCATCGGTATACCATTCCGCGAGTATGACGACTTCAACTGCATCATCGTCATTGAGTACGACGATATGCGCATTGGTTTGATTGTGGATACAGTCGAGGAGACCTGTTCGATTCCCGACGCCGCGGTCTCCGAAGCGCCCGTCACGCACGACGGCTTCCGCAACCGATACGTGAGCGGCATCGCCACCACTGACGGCGCGGTACGATTGGTGCTCGACGTACCCGCACTACTCATGTCCGACGAACTGCACATCGCTGCCGAAGGATAACGCACATGGTCAATATTTCAGACAACGATGTACGGCGCTTAGCACAATTCGTCAAGAGCAACTACGGCGTAAACTTGGATAACAAGGGTACGCTTATTAAGACGCGTCTCGCCAACGCGCTCGAAGGGCGCATCACAGGCACGGTCGAGGAGTACATCACCTCGGCCATCCACGATACGACAGGCAAAGAGATCAGCTTCCTCCTCACAAAATTGACGACGAACTATACATATTTTATGAGAGAGGAGCAGCACTTCAAGCTCATGGCGCAGCAGATCCTGCCTGGGTTCGAGAAGAAACTCACGCATCGTGATTTGCGCACATGGTCGGCGGGTTGCTCGGGCGGTGACGAGCCATACACCATTGCCATGGTCATAGACGACTACTTCGGTGCGCGCAAGACGGCGTGGGATACCAAGATCCTCGCGACGGACATCTCGCAAAAGGCGCTGACAGAGGGCGTGGCTGGTCGGTATTCGGCCGACAGACTATCGCAAATCCCGCCTGCCTGGAAGACGCGTTACTTTAATAAGGTCAGCGACGATACCTATCAGGTCAAGGATGAGTTGAAGAACGAGGTCATCTTCCGTTCCTTCAACCTGATGGAACCGCGCTTCGCGTTCAAGCAAAGGTTTCACATCATCTTCTGTCGCAACGTCATGATCTATTTTGAAAAAGACGTCAAGCTCGCCCTACTCAGCAAGTTCTACGATGCACTCGACGTAGGCGGCTATCTGATCATTGGACTGTCCGAACCCATGGGTACGTTTGACTCGCGCTTTCGGGCTGTCATACCGTCGGTCTATCAAAAAATATAAAACAGACACAACCCTTGAGACGGTCGTCCAAGGGACCTGTCTGTTGGAGTATATGTGAATATTATGGCAAAAAGGATTCGCGTATTGGTGATAGACGATTCGTCGGTGTTCCGCACGGCTATCGCCAACGCCATCAGCAAAGACCCTCTGATCGAGGTCGTCGGCATGGCGTCCGATCCGTTCGACGCGCGCGACAAGATCTTATCGCTGTTGCCTGACATCGTGACGCTCGACGTTGAGATGCCACGTATGAACGGTGTGGAGTTCCTCAAGCAGGTCATGCCACAGTTCCCGCTCCGCGCAATCATGGTATCGTCGCTCAATGGCATCGTGTTCGACGCGCTCAACGCAGGCGCGATCGACTTCGTGAGCAAGCCATCGACAGGCGGAGCCAACTTCAACGCGTTTATCGTCGAACTCGTCGATAAGCTCAAGTCGGGCGCGACGGTCGACCTGTCGCGACGGCGCTTCGCGGCCGTGGCCAACACAGGACAGACGCGGCAAGCCGCGCCGTCGGCGGCGCGCAACTTCAACGGCATCCTCGCCATCGGCGCGTCTACGGGCGGCACCGAAGCGACGCTCGCGGTGTTGCGACAGTTGCCCGCCGATATACCCGGTACCGTTATCACGCAGCACATGCCGCCGCTGTTCACGCGCATGTACGCCGATAGGCTCAACACGGCGTGTGCTATGGTGGTCAAGGAGGCCACCGACGGCGCGCCCATTACGCGCGGCGTCGCGTACATCGCGCCGGGTGATGCGCACCTGTCCGTGAAAAAGTCGGGCAACGGGTACATCACCGTACTCGACCGCAACGGCGAAAAGGTCAACGGACACTGCCCATCGGTCGACGTGTTGTTCAATTCGGTCGCCAAGGTCTGCGGCCGAGATGCGATCGGCGTCATTCTGACCGGCATGGGTTCGGACGGCGCAAAGGGTCTACTCGCCATGCGTAAGGCAGGCGCGTATACGATCGGGCAGGATGAGAAGTCGTCGGTCGTCTATGGTATGCCCGGCGTCGCGCAGAACATCGGCGCAGTCATGAAGCAGTTGCCCATTGATCAAATCAGCGGCGAAATCATCAAGAAACTCTGACACGCATAAATTATCCAATAAATATAAACACTACCAATGATAGCGATGGGCAACGACGAAGGCACGCGTACAGTGCGAATGCTTCACGCGCATTGTATACGTGTCGTGAGACGGTGCCCATCGGTGAATGCAAGTGAAACAGCCCAACGAACCACAAGGCATGAATGCATAAAATGCATAAAATGCATATAAAGAAGTGAGGTTTACTATGTTTGAGGGGTTATTCCGCGATACGCGCACCTACGGTGCAGGACTCGACGCCATGTGGCTCAAGCACAAGGTCGTCACCAACAACATCGCCAATGATGATACGCCGGGATTCAAGGCGACGCGCGTCGATTTCGAGAGCGCATTCCGCAAGGCGATCCAACAGACTGAGCAGACCGCGCTCGGACTCAACGCGCGGCAACTCGCCACGGCGCGCGCCAATGCCATGCAAAATGTCGCTATATCTGTGACTACGCCGCGCACGATCCTCAAGAACGACCAAAACAATGTCGATATGGATTTTGAGCAAGCCGAACTTGCGACCAACAAGATACAGATGGACTATCTGACTCAGAAACTTACGGGCGCGTACAACAGCATTTTGACCGCGATCCGTGAAGGTAGATAATTACAAGAGGATACCGTTATGTTTATAAAAGCATTGGGTACGTCCGCGAGCGCATTGACCGCAAATCGTATGCGTATGGACATCATCGCTGAGAACCTCGCCAACCAGACGGTGACGCGTACCGCGAACGGACAGCCGTATCGACGCCGCAACGCCGTCCTCGCCAGCGCCGATACAGGACGTATGACGACGTTCTCCGGCATGTTAAAGCGCAACAGCAACATCGTCAACGCCGAGATGGGCGTCAAGGTACAGCGCATCATCGAGGATCAGTCGCCGTTCAAGTTGCAGTACGACCCTACCCACCCCGACGCCGACGCCAATGGCTACGTACGTCTGCCCAACGTGGATACCCTCCGTGAGCAGGTCGATCTACTCGCCGTGTCGCGCTCGTACGAGGCCAACATCACGGCATTCAACGTAACCAAGGCCATCGCAAACAAGGCGCTCGAGATCGGCAGGTAATGCGTAACAAATACGAGGTAGTGAGAGAGGGGTAAATTTATGCAACCCATACAAGGTTTTGCACCCATAGCGCCCATCAAGCCCATTGTGCCGATTTCCACGGACGAGGTTTCCGAAAAGTCCGGCGGATTCTCCGCATTGCTCAATGAGGCGATCGTCGCCATCAATACGACGGGCGAGCAGTCGATCACCGATGGCATATCCATCATGACAGGCGAGGCTGACGCCCCGCACAACGTAGTCATCTCATCCGAGGAGTCGCGTATCGTGCTCGAATACACGCTTGCCGTGCGCACGAAGATCCTCGACGCTTATAACGAAGTTATGCGTATGCAAATTTAATACGCTATTCCCCTTGCCAATTTGCGACTGTTGTGTTATAATATAGCAGCAAGTGAACACAAATACGCTTGATTGAACGCTTGATTGAAATCGAATAGACGAAGGGCGGACGGCTGGTAACGATATGGGTGTTGACACGATCAAGAACGGCTTTATATACATCAGGGACTTTTGGGTAAACCTCAGTCGTCCCAATAAGATTAAGCTCATCGCTATTGCGGCTGTGGTGGCGATAGCGATAGGCGTCGCGGTCTATCTGTTGACGGCGCGTTCCTATACGCACCTGATCGACGTCACAGATCCCAACGAGGCCACTTCGGTCACGACGGCGCTGACAGAGAGTAACATCGTATACAAGACGCAGGGCAACGGGATCTGGGTCGATTCGCGGCAGTATGAACAGGCTTATTTCCAGCTCGTCTCGACGGGTATACCCCAGTCGGGTGTCAACTATTCGCTCATCACAGATACTTCGTTCGGACAGACCGAGAGCGATAAGAAGCGCCGTTCGCAACTCCTGCAGAATGAGTTGATCACCAATGGACTCAAGCGACTCGAACAGGTCGAAGATGCGCTCGTCATCATCAACGAACCCGAGACCTCTTCGTTCATCTTGCGCCGCGACCAAAAACCCCCGACTGCGTCGGTCATGCTTGCGCTCAACCCTATGAAGCCGCTCAACGCCGCGAGCATCAAAGGCATTGAGTCGTACATCATGGGGGCCGTGAATGGACTTACGGTCGAAAACATACAGATCATCGATCAAAACGGCAACAAACTCAATGCAGGCGAACCGGCCGGCAGCGTCAGCGAGATGGTCACGACACAGCTCGACGTCGAGCGCAGGATCACAGACTTCTTGACTGAGCAGACGTCGCCGACGCTGGATAAGATGTATGGCACAGGCAACTACACACTCAACTTCAATGTACGCGTCGACCTCGAACAGAGTGTGACCGAGAGTGAAACCTTCGAGGCTCCCAACGCAGACACGGGTATTGTGCGTCGCAGCACCAATTCGTCCGAAACCATGACGGGTACGCAGAATGCGGCAGGCGCGGGTCTTGACCCCAACGCCGTTGCGCAGACCTATCAGGCCGGGGGCGAGACGGGGAACTACGAGTCGAGCAACAAGGTTGTCGATTACGAACTCAATCGCATCCTCACGAGCATCAAGGCTGGCCCCATGAAGATTCGTGATATTTCGGGCGCTGTCGTCGTCGATAGCAAGGTTGCAGAGGATCGTAGCCTGCCCACCGACACCACGGTACTGACGACCATCATCGCCAACGCCACGGGTATCCCGACCGAAAGCATCGTCGCGCAGTTCCAACCGCTCGAAGGCATCCGCATCGCCCAAGAGGAACAGGACGCAATCAAGGCCGCCGTAGAGGCGGCGCGACGCGGTGAGCTGATACGCAGCATCATCACCTATGGTTCATCGGCGTTGATCTTGATTGTACTCATGGTACTTGCATACCTCGCACTGACTGCGCGCGAACGCTTGGAACGTAAGGCGCTCGAGATGGCACAGGCCGACCTCGCGGCCGTCGATTACATGGGTCCCGACGTGATTTCTGGGTTTGAGGCATTCGTCGGAGATGACGAACACAATCCGCTCGACGAGGACAACGTCGATTCCATCCGCAAGCACATCGAGGATTTCGTGCGCAAGGATCCCGAGTCCGTAGCCAATCTGTTGAAGGTCTGGCTGTATGAGGGCGAAGAGTATTGATGCAAACACGATAGTTGTCCATTGAAGAAGTGAAGTGGGATGAAATTATGGCCATAGACGTAGCAACACTCACAGGCAAAGAGAAGGCCGCGATACTGCTCATCGCGCTGGGCAAGGAATCCTCGTCCGAGATCTTCAAACATCTCAAGGACGAGGACATTGAGCAGCTCACACTTGAGATCACCAACATGCGCCGCGTCGACCCCGAGGTCAAGGACGTCGTACTCGATGAGTTCTACAAGATCTGTCTTGCCAAGAACTTCATCAGCGAGGGCGGTATCGATTACGCGCGCGACATACTCGAATCGGCCATCGGCAACCAGAAGGCACTCGAGATCATCAGCAAGCTCACGAGCAGCCTACAGGTCAAACCGTTCGACTTCGTACGCAAGACCGATCCCAACCAGCTGCTCAATCTGATCCAGTACGAGTCACCGCAGACCATCGCGCTCATCTTCTCCTACCTCGAACCGACGCAGGCGGGCAGCATCTTGGCTGCACTGCCGCACGAGGTGCAGACCGAAATCGTCGAGCGCATCGCTATGATGGATCGGACGAGTCCCGAGTATATCAAAGAGATCGAGCGCATCCTCGAACGCAAGCTGGCTTCCACAGGTTCGCAGGATTACACGATCGTGGGCGGTATCCAGACCATCGTCGACATCATCAACGCCGTCGACCGCGGTACCGAGAAGAACATCCTCACATCGCTCGAGGCCTACAATCCCGAACTCGTCGACGAGATCCGCAAGCGCATGTTCGTATTCGAGGACATCGGCAAACTCGAGAACCGCTATATCCAGCGCA
>CAYPOE010000097.1:0-8575 GCA_964412285.1 uncultured Eubacteriales bacterium
AATATATACAGAGAATACATAAGAAAAGGAGCGCTTTTCATGGATATGATAGCGAGCTATATCACATATTTGACGGAGGACAAGAAGCTGTCCGACAACACCGTTGCCTCGTACGAACGCGACATTCGCCTCTACCAACGGTACCTCGACGACGAGCGTCGCGATATTACCAAGGCCACGACGTCAGTGTTGCTCGGCTACCTGAATTACCAGCACGGCATCGGCAAGAAACCCGCGAGCATCTCGCGCTCCATCGCGTCGCTGCGCTCGTTCTACGCGTTCCTCTGCAAGAAGGGGCTCTGTGGGGCCAATCCCGCCGATGACATTTCGTCGTACAAGCCCGAGAAACGTCTGCCTGAGATCCTCACGAACCAAGAGGTCACGTTGCTGCTCGAGCAGCCGACCGGCATCGACATGAAGTCGTTGCGCGACAAAGCCATGCTCGAACTCCTCTACGCGACAGGCATCCGCGTGACCGAACTCGTCATGCTCGACATGGGCGACGTGGATCTCGACGGCGGATACCTACTCTGCCGCGGCGGACGCAAGCAGCGCGTGATCCCCTTGCACAGCGACGCAAAATCTGCTATAATGCAGTATATGGTAAAGGCGCGCGAACTCATGGTCGTCGATCCCAACGAGACGGCGTTGTTCGTCAATCTCGGTGGCAAACGTCTGACGAGACAGGGCTTCTGGAAGATCATCAAGCACTACCGCGACGAGGCGCACATCGACAAGGCGCTCACGCCGCACACGTTGCGTCATTCATTCGCCGCCCATCTCTACGAGAACGGTGCGCCGCTCAAGTCGATCCAAGAGATGCTGGGTCATCAGACGCTATCGTCGACGCAGGTATATGCTGAACTGTCGGGCAAGCGTATGCGCGAGGTCTATCAGTCCGCGCATCCGCGTGCGAATCGAGGATGATACAACCCAAGTTGTGGTCGGCGGCGTATATTATTCTTCGTATTGGAAAGACTAACCAAGGATAATACTGACAAAGGGGAAACAGTTATGCGAAAGAAGATATTGGCAGTGGCGCTCGCGCTGTTGTTGATGTTGAATATCTCCGCCGCCGCGGACATCGGCACGTTGCCTGCCGAGGGCTACGTGCTACTCGAACCGCACACGCGCACCGTACTCGCCGAGTACGAGCCGCACAAGGAACTGCGCATCGCGTCCGTGACCAAGGTCATGACGCTGTTGCTTGTCATGGAAGCATTGGATTCGGGCAAGTTCGGCTGGGAAGACATGGTCACGACGTCGGCGTATGCCAACTCCATGGGCGGTACACAGGTCTACCTCGCGATTGGGGAGAAGATGTCGGTACGCGACATGGTCAAATCGATCGTCATGGCGTCAGCCAACGACGCAGCGGTCGCAATGGGCGAATTCGTCGGCGGCACGGCTGAAAACTTCGTCTCCATGATGAATACCCGAGCCAAAGAACTGGGTATGGAACACACGCAGTTCAAGAATCCGTCGGGCTTGGACGAGGAAGGCCACTACTCGTGCGCCTACGACGTCGCTGTCATGTCTGCCGAACTGTTGAAGCACGAGGGCATACGCCCGTTCCTGACGACGCGTATGGATTCGTTGCGAGGTGGCGCGTTTGACCTCGTCAACACGAACAAACTGCTCGGCAAGTACGACAAGATCACGGGCATGAAGACAGGCTCCACGTCGATGGCGAAGTTCTGCCTGTCGGCGACCGCCGAGGACGACGGTATGGAACTCGTCGCGGCACTGCTCGGCTGTCCGACGAGCGACGAACGTTTCGACGCGGCACGGGAGTTGCTCGAGTACGGCTTCGCGAACTACGCGTATGCCGACGTGCTCAAAGAGGGCGAAGCTGTCGGTACGACGAATGTATTCAAGGGTGAATCGCCCCTGGTCAACGTCGTAGCGGCCGAGGCATTCGGTGCAGTGCTGCCCAAAGATGCAGTGTCGCGCATCGAGCGCAAGATCGATCTCCAAGAGACCGTCCGCGCACCTGTCCAAGCTGGCGACAAGTTGGGTACGTTGACGCTCACGCTCGACGGCAAAGAACTCGCGTCGGTCGACCTCATCTCTGACGCGTCGGTCGAACACGTCAAACTTTGGGACGTATTCAACGAAGTGGTGCAGGAATGGGTGCTCATGAAGCGCTGACCCAAGACAAAAACAACGGTTGACATAACGATTCGACTATGCCCGTTCCGCGTAGGAATGGGCTTTACTTATATCATAAAGATCGCATGAAGATCAAAGCATTCGCGGCAACCGCACGCATCACCGCCGCTGGGCTGACCAACGGCGGCATTGCGGCACTGTTGCCCAACATTGGCGTGCAGCTGCTGTACCTGATCCCGCTGCTCGCGGTATGGCGCGCACTCATGGGGAGCGGCTTCGTCGGCGACATGAACCTGTCGCAGATGCTCACGTATACGTTGGTGTCGTCGGTACTCGCCGAACTCATGGTCGTACGCACGCCCGCGTCGCAGTGGAACTACGAAGGATTGCTCATCAATCTCTATGCACGACCCTTCGGCATCTTCACACAGCTCATCGCACAGACTGTCGGCGGTTGGATGCCCATGCTGTGCGGGTTCGCACTGCCCATGCTGATCCTGTCGCCGCTGTTCGGCATCCACGTGTTGCCTGTCACAGCGTGGGCGTTGCCGAGTCTGTTGCTCTGTATATCGTTGGGATTCGCGATCGACTTTATCTTCGCGTGCCTGACGATCCGTATGCGCGGCGCGGCGTGGCTCGTCTACAGTCTGCGCATGGCCGTCGTCGGACTGTTCTCGGGTACTGTGATTCCGTTCCGACTGCTGCCGTTCGGACTCGACAAGATCCTCGTGTATCAGCCATTCGGCAGTCTCGGCGGCGCGTTTCTGTCTGTGTACACAGGGATTGCCGAACCGCTGCCCATCATCGCCGTGCAGATCCTGTGGAACGTGATCCTCTGGCCTGTAGCCATAGGGTGGTTCAGCAAGTCGCGCGAAGTCATGATGAGCTTCGGAGGGTAACATGCGTGGAATCAAACGTCACCTCAAACTCTTATCCGTCTACGCCAAGATGGACTTGGCGTGGCTGTTGCGCGATACCAAATTCGCAGTACTCGCCGTAGTTGGCGACGTGATCTCCAACATATCGGCGGTATCGGGCATCTTTATGCTCGCATGGCGGTTCGGCGGCATCGGCGGTATGAATCAGTACGAAGTGCTGCTCATGCTCGCCTACGCGACGATGGTCACGGGCGTGTATCAGCTGTTCTTTGCAATGTGCAACGTCGGACACATCTCGCGCCGCATCGGGCGCGGGCAGCTCGAACACATGTTTATGCAACCACTGCCGCTCTACGTGCAGCTCACGACCGAGGGATTCATCCCCTTCACAGGCAGCCTGAACCTCATGACGGGCGTCGGCATCGCGGCTGTCGCCATCGCACAGCTACAGATCGTCGTGACGTGGTGGTGGATCCTCTGCATCGTGGGATCGCTGCTCGTATCGCTCGCGATCATACTCGGCACGTCGTACCTGTCGTCAACGCTTGCATTCTACATGCCCGTGCAGGCGGAAGAGATCAGCAGCTACACGATTGACGCAGTCGGCTACATCAGCAACTACCCGCTGTCGGTCATGCCCGTGTGGTTGCAGATCCCACTCATCACGGTGATCCCTGCGGGATTGCTCGCGTGGTATCCGACGCTGTCGCTGCTGGGTCGACCGCCGCTCGGCCTGTCGACCGCGTACCCGCTAATCTTCGCCATCATACTCTGTAGTGCGGCGGCGTACGCGTTCAGAAAGGGATTGCGATACTATGTCACCACAGGCACGAATCGATATTCCGCAATGGGACACAGGCGTTGAATGACAATAGTGGAGGGGAAGCATGAGACCCATTCTTCTGCAAGGTGCTGTAGGATATGAACTCGATGTTTTGCTGTCCGCGCTATGTGATGGTCATGAGGTAGACATCACGAACATGCGCTTTTATCAAGGCACGATACACGACATACCTGTGGTCGTATCGAGGACAGGGGTTGGATTGGTTCGCGCCGCGGCCGCTACGGCGATTGGTATCGAACGATTTCACCCGGCATTCATCATCAACCAAGGTACAGCCGGTGCGCACAAGACGGATCTGCATGTCGGGGACATCGTCGTCGGCGCATCGTGCGTCAACATCAACAGCTTCGAGGCGAAGACGACGGCGAAGTACGACGGCGTTGACCCGAGTGTTTGGTCGTTCAGCAAGCGGTCGTTGCCGCGTTATGCGGACAAACGCTTGCTTGCCCACTTCGAGAAGACGGTATATATGTTTCAGGAAAAGTACGTGGGCGTGTTGGGCAGCGGCGACATATTCAACAGGGAACACGATCGCATTCGCTGGATTTCAGATCAGCTGGGTACGCTCTCCGAGGACATGGAGAGTGCCGCTGTGTACGACGTCTGCGAGATGGCGGGCGTGCCGTGCATCGGCATCCGGATCATATCCAACAACGAGCTGACCCTCGAAGCGCATGATCGAAGCATTGCAGGCAAGGTGCAACAATACGTCATTCGAGCCCTTGCCGACGGCGCGTTGTATCGGGCGGGCGATTCTTGGAATGCATAACCATATCACGACTTATGAAACATAAAAGACATACGAATCACAGTGCGTCGGCTGTCGAAGTCGCACACGTCACCAAGGCGTTTACGCAGTCGCAGCGCGAGAACATAGGCGACGGCGTGTTGCGCAACCTATTCAAGCCGCAGAAGCGTACGATCTACGCGCTCGACGATGTGAGCTTCACCGTGGGGTGCGGCGAGTTCGTCGCATACGCGGGGCCCAACGGCGCGGGCAAGTCGACGACGATGAAACTGCTCTGCGGCATGTTGCTGCCCATGCGCGGCGATATCGCCGTACTCGGACATTCGCCGAAGCACGACCGCATCCCACTGATGCGCAGACTCGGCGTGCTGTTCGGCAACCGCACCGAACTCTGGTGGGATCATCCGATCTCTCAGTCGTTCGAGTGGAAGCAGGCGGTCTGGGATATCCCTGACGACGCGTATCGGCGTAACCTCGACTACGTGACCGAGCTGCTCGACATCGGGCCGTTGCTCAAGACGTTCGCGCGCGAGTTGAGTCTGGGGCAGCGTATGCGCGCCGACCTCGCCATGATGCTGTTGCACAGTCCTGAACTCATCCTGCTCGACGAGCCGACATTGGGTTTGGACGTAGTCGCCAAGCGGCAGATGATCGACTTCCTCAAGCGGCTCAACGCCGACAGCGGCGTCACGATCGTCGTGACGAGCCACGACATGGATGATCTCGAGGAGATGGCGCGGCGCATCCTCATGCTGTCGGACGGGTGCATCATGTTCGATGGCAGTTTCGACGATCTGCGCGCAGTGACGGGCAGTCCGTCGCGCATCACGGTGACGCTCGGCGACCATGACGATGCGCCCGAGTTGCCGTACGCGACGCTGCTCTCGGATCAAGAGGGCGTGTGCGAATACGAGGCGGATCTGTCGCGCGTACCCGTCGGTACATTGCTGCACGCGATTGCAGCCATCGACGGCGTGCGCGACGTCGAGATCAACAAGGCCGACATTGAACATGTGATCGCGCAACTCTACAAGTCGTGGAAACAGAAAGGGCAGGAAGAGTAGTATGTACCGCGCATCACGCGCGGGTATGGCTAATCTGTGAAGATCTGCGTCAGCATGAGCCCGTACTGCGGGCTGTTGACGACGCCGATGCCAACTTTCTTGTAGTTGGGATTGAGCATATTGGTGCGGTGTCCCTCGGAATCGTAGAGCGTCTTATACGCGCCCGACACCGAGCGGTTGGCCGCAATGTTTTCGCCAGCGTAGCTGTAGTTCACGTTGTCATCGGTCAGCATATCGAAGGGCGTGCCGTAGCGCGGCGACGTGTGTGAGAAGTAGTCGTTGTCGACCATGTCCTGCGACTTCTTGCGCGCGAGTTTGGTCAGCGTAGCGTCGATGGCGAGCGGCGGTTGATCTGCCTTCTCTCTATCTGCGTTGAGCAGGGCTAACATCTCGGATTCGCTGTCGGTCAACGCGAACGCGGTGATTTGCGCGGCGTCGGCATATATATCGGGCGACGGCGTCGTCTGTGGATAGGTGCCGTACGGTGCGGGCGTTGCCGACGGCGACATCGACGTGGGCTGTGCAGTGGGTTCGGGTGTAGATAGCGGTGCCGTACCGTCCCGGCGTAACGGCGTAGGCGACGGCTGTGGCGTGGGTGTCGCCGATGGCGTAGGCGTAGGCGACGGTGTGGCCGTCGGTGCAGGCGTAGCCTCGGCCTGTGCGGACGATTGCTCGGGTTGCGCAGACTGTGGCTGCGGTTCGACCGCGATGTCTGCGACGGCGGATTCCGGATCGAATATGGCCGTCACATACTTGCCCGACACCACGCCGACCACACCGTCGTCGGTCGATACGACGTACCAACCGTCGATAGAACCGTAGCATTGCGCAATCTTGCCTGCGGGCAGTTCTCCGACTTTGTCGTAGCGTACATCGGGACCGCAGCGTATGTTGACGGTGTAGTTGGCTGCGACGCGCTGCGGTACGCCATCGGCGTACGCGGTCAACGTGAGCAGCAGGATGCATAGAACAAAACAAACGATACGTTTAATAACATCTACCTCCATAAACAAACAGATCTCCCTCATAGATACAGCGACATGAGGGAGAATGTTTTATTTCAGGATCG
Source organism: uncultured Eubacteriales bacterium (assembly GCA_964412285.1). Taxonomy (GTDB): domain Bacteria; phylum Bacillota; class Clostridia; order Monoglobales; family CAYZNM01; genus CAYZNM01. The sequence continues at coordinate 6,716 of CAYPOE010000097.1, forward strand.
TCGCGACATCGACGGGTGTACCGTCCTGATGCAGTTCAAAGTGCAAGTGGGGCGGTTCGCCGATCTCGAACGCGGCTGTCATACCCATGCCGCCGATGGTATCGCCCTGTGCCACGGTCTGTCCCTCATCGACGAGTACGCCGGGCTGTAAGTTGGCATATACCGAGGTGTAGCCTTCGGCGTGCGACAGTACGATGGTCACGCCTGTCATCTCGTCTTCGTGTATGCGTTGGACTACGCCGTCGAGCACTGCCTTGACCGGCGTACCAATGTCGCCCTTGATGTCGGTGCCGAGGTGCGCGCGCCAGTCGCGCATGGTGCTCGAGTAGATCAGGTTATCTGTCGTATAATTGGCGATGATCTCACCCTGCGCGGGCATGATGGCCCGAAGCGGCTCGCTCGAGACAGGTTCGATCACGGGTTTGGACTCCGTGGTTTTGGTAGTCGTAGTCGTAGCCTTTGTCGTCTGTTCGGTAGACTTCTCGGATTCAGCCGGCTTGGTCGACTCGATCGCCTTGGATGCGTCATCGGATTTGGCCGCCGTATCGGTGGACTGCCCTACGGAAGGCATGTAGTCCTCGATGTCCGGGAATTCGTAGTAATAATACTGCGACTGCTGCGGCTTGGCCGTTGTCGCAGGAGGTGTAGCCGCGGGCTGCGTCGTGGCCGGACGCGGCGTATTCAGCGGCTTGCTCGTATAGGTGTTGGTCGTCGAACCCGGTGTGCTGGCCATAGTCGGCACGTTGGGTTCATAGATTGCGTAGTTCTGCAGCGCAGCTTGTTCCTGCGCGTTCTTTACCATTCGTTCAGCCTGACGCTGATTGTAGGTGACATACCCCGTTGCCGCCATGATGCCAAGGCATAGCGCAAGGAGTATGTAAAACCCCTTATTGGTCAGCAGTCGTTTCAGCCTTGATGGCCTATTGTTGTCGTTGTGTTCCATAGAACTCATGTACCTCCGTTGTAGATTGTGCGATGTGATACGCCATCGTACTGCGGATGCCCTTTCCAATCCCGCGGATTTCTGCGTGCGAACCAATGCGACACAGAGATCTGAGGCTTGGAAAGAGTAGCAGGTCGAAAGCAGTCTATGGAAATTATTACCGTTCTAAGGCGAGCTATACATGGTGTGCGGATGTCGCATTGTGATTGCTGTAGCGCGGGATAGGGGCAAAGGTGTTTGACACAACGACGAACTCTTGATATACTTCTACTACAGATATTGATCTTTGGCGAGGTATCAATGATTATGGAAAACCGATTAGAGTTTAGATTTGCAGAGGAAAGAGATGTTGCAAAAATATTGTTTTTTATAAAAGAACTTGCTTTATACGAAGGAATGATTGATGACGTAATTGCCACAGAAGAACTACTGCAAGAATGGATTTTTAAGAAACAAAAAGCAGAAGTTCTTTTTGCTGTTGAAAATGGCGACGAAGTTGGGTTCGCGCTCTTTTTTCATAATTTTTCAACTTTTCTTGGGCGTGCAGGTATTTATCTCGAAGATCTGTATGTGATGCCTGAATTTCGCGGCAAGGGTTACGGCAAGGCGTTGTTGAAGCAACTTGCGAAAATTGCGCTCGAGAGAGGGTGCGGTCGACTCGAATGGTGGTGCCTTGATTGGAATAAGCCAAGCATTGACTTTTATCTTTCTCTTGGAGCAGAACCCATGAACGATTGGACGGTTTATCGAATTGCTGGCGATACCCTTATAAAAATGGCAGAGTAGGAGATTGCGAGTATGCTCCCTCACCCTGCGAGATAGACAGACCAGTGCCTAGTTAATCAGGGAGTCGCAAGGAGTTGGACGGTTTATCTGATTGCTGGCGCTACCCAACTAAAACTGGGAGAGGAGGAGTT
>CAYPOE010000098.1:0-8570 GCA_964412285.1 uncultured Eubacteriales bacterium
TGATTATGGAGGTATTTGACCATGGCTAACATGAACCAGATGGAGTTCAACGCTATACGCGAACTCGTAGGCGGTCACCAGACCATTTGTAAGAAACTCAGCACGTATGCGACACAGTGTACCGATCCCGAGATCAAGACGATGTTTCAAAACGCATCGAAAGAAGCCATGATGAGCGCGCAGAAACTCATCGATATGCTTTGAAAATTGGCAGATTCACAGTTCACAGATAATCAGGAGGATACGAATATGTTACAAGAGAAAGAGATGGTATGCGACGTACTGGCCGGCACCAAGGCCAGCATGACCAAGTACGCGGCGCTCATTGCCGAATGCTGCGACCAGAACCTGCGCTCCACATTACAGCAGATGCGTAACGGTGACGAGCAGTTCCAGTATAACCTTGCCAAGATCGCCGAGAAAAAGGGCTACTACAAACCGTCGCCCACAGTGCAGCAGACCGAACTTGGTCAGCTCAAGAGCCAGCTCTCGAGCGCGATGAATATGCAATAAGCAACGCCCCGCGTGATACAACGGCAGCACCGCGCTGCCGTTTACATAAAACCGTTGCAGTTCGTGATGCTTTGTGTTATAATAATACACGCAATAGAAAGGCTCGTCTGTCCACTGTGAAACTGTCAGCAGCTCTATGATCTGCATGACGACCGTTCAAGGAGGTACTCGCTATGCGTATTGATACATTACTGGTCGGCAACAACAGCACCAACTGTTATATCCTGTCCGAGGGCACGGACGCCGTGATCATCGATCCAGGTGACGCCCATGAGCGCATAGTCGAACACCTCGCGCAGCACGGACTGGAGCTGCGCTGCGTGATCCTTACGCACGGTCATTTCGATCACTTTCTTGGGGCTGCGCCGCTGCTAAGGGACTATCCTGTGCCGATGCTCTGTCACGAGGACGAATTTAATACACTGACCGACGGCGCGCGCAATGGTTCGGCCCATGTGTTGCGGCACAACGTCACGATTGCGCCTGACAAGACGGTCACCGACGGCGAGATCATCCACATCGGCGGCATCAAACTGACCGTGCTGCATACGCCGGGGCATACGCCGGGTAGCATGTGTCTGATCGCCGACGGTTGTATCTTTACGGGCGACACGCTATTCTTCGAGACCATCGGGCGCACCGATCTGCCCGGCGGCAACTTCGATAACATCATCCAATCCATCAAGAAGCTGTATCAACTCGGCGACTGGTATACCTGCTATCCGGGGCACGGTCCCAAGACGACCATCAGCTACGAAAAAGAGAACAACGCATATGTACAGGAGTGACGGAGACTACAAACCATGGGGTACGCTCGACGGCGTGCGGCCACACAAGTTTCTGTCGCGGCAAATCCAACTGCTCGGCGATGCCGGCGCGATCCGCTCGATGATTGAGGAGTACGGCGTAGCGCCCGACAAGGCCGCGCTCATGTACGGTATCACGCGATACCAGTCGTACGCGCTTGAGGCCATCGACGACAGCGACGTCGCCGTCTACGTGCATATCCCATTCTGCACGTCGCGGTGCCTGTACTGCTCGTTCGCGGCTTACGCCAAGCGCAGCGAGAAACTGCTTGATGCATATACCGATACCGTCGTGGACGAAGTATCGGCTTTTTGCATACCTGCGGGGCGGCGCGTCGTAGCCGTCTACATAGGTGGCGGTACGCCGACGAGCATCGGCACAGATCGGCTGTCGCGCGTCATCGACGCGTTGCGCGATACGTTTGATCTATCGCGGGTACGCGAGTTCACGGTCGAGGCGGGTCGTCCCGACAGCATCACGTCGAACATGCTCGACATGCTGCACAGTCGCGGCGTCACGCGCATCTGCGTCAATCCGCAGACGCTGTCGCAGCGTACGCTCGACGCAATTGGGCGGTCGCACAGCGTTGATGACTACTACAACGCCATAGCGCTCGCACGCGGGAGATTCAGCGTCAACAGCGACGTCATTGCAGGGCTGCCCGAAGAATCTGCCGACGATTTTGCACGCACACTCGACGGCGTGCTGTCGGTCAACCCCAACGGCGTCACAGTACACGCGATGTGCATCAAGCGAGGTTCGCTGCTCAACCGCGACTACACCGACTACGTGCACGAACACGCCGTCGCGCAAGACATGGTGTCCTACGCATACGATACGCTGACGGCGCGCGGGTTTACGCCGTACTATATGTATAGACAGAAGAAGGCCGCGGGCAACGCCGAGAACGTTGGCTACTGTGTGCCGGGTACAGAATCACTGTACAACATCATCTCGATGACGGAGACGCATACAATCTACGCATTCGGCGCGGGCGGCGTGAGCAAGTTTGTCGTCGACGGCGTGATTACGCGCAAGTCGAACTCGAAAGAACCGTTCCAGTATATCGAGCGGCAACGGAATCGTTGCATATAAAAAATCTTATACAAAAACGCATACCCCTCATGATAGAGGGGTATTATTGTCTATAATGTAGCCGCGACGCGGTCGGTTTGGCTCATCTCGGCCAAGCGTTCGACTTCGGCGAGGTCGAGTCCCAACGCGTTGGCGACGCGCGTGCCGTAGTCGGTATCGGTGAGATAGAACAGTGCGGTCTGTCGCAGTTGCAGACGCTCCAGCGCGTTGCCGAGTGAATCGGCGATGTTGTTTATGAGATTGCGCTTCTCATCCTCCGGCATGTCGTGGTACAAGCGGCGCGGCTGTTCGAGATCCACGGGCGTAAACGGTTCGTTGTGATTCGCGACGGTGCCGTCGATTTCGATCGGCGTCGGCACGGGCGCGTTGGATGTGATAACGCCGCCGAACGTATTGGGGTAGTAGTTGGGTTCGCCGCCGTTGAAGATGGCCATATCGCCGTCGCGCTGGTAGTTGCATACGGCGACCTTGGGACGGTTGACGGGCAGCTGCATGAAGTTGGCACCGATGCGGTAGCGCTGTGCGTCGGGGTAGGATACCATGCGCGCGGTCAGCATCTTGTCGGGCGACGGCCCTACGCCGGGTACCAGGTTGCCCGGTGAGAACGCGGCCTGCTCGATCTCGGCGTAGAAGTTGCGCGGTAGCGCATTGAGTGTCATCCTGCCGACGGGGATCAGGGGGAAGTCTTCCTCGTACCAGATCTTGGTTGCATCAAATGGATTGAATCGATAGTTGCGCGCCTGTTCGGGCGTCATGATTTGTACGTACATATCCCATTGCGGGAACTGTCCCTTGTCGATGTGGTCGTATAGATCGCGCACTGCGTAGTCGGGGTCGATTCCCGCAACTTCAATGGCCTCGTCGTTCGTGAAGTTCAGGATGCCCTGTCGCGTCAGGAAATGAATCTTGATCCAATGATAGTTGCCGTCCGCGGTGTACCACATGAATGTGTTGGTGCCGTGGCCGTTCATATGCCGGAAGCCGATGGGCGTGCCGTTGTCTGAGAACAATCGCGTGACCTGATTCATCGACTCGGGCGTGAGGCTCAAGAAATCCCAGACTGCGTCGGGATCCTTGAGATTGGTGACGGGATTGCGCTTTTGTGTATGAATAAAGTCGGGGAACTTAACCGCGTCACGGATAAAAAATACGGGCGTATTGTTCCCCACGACGTCGTAGTTACCCTGATTGGTATAAAACTTGACAGCGAAGCCACGCGGGTCGCGTGCCGTATCGGCCGAACCCTTCTCGCCGCCGACCGTCGAGAAGCGTACGAGCACCTCGCACTGCTTGCCTACGCTAGAGAGGAAGTCCGCGCACGTATACTGCGTGACGTCGTTGGTCACGACAAAGTATCCGAATGCACCGCCGCCCTTGGCGTGAACCACGCGCTCGGGTATGCGCTCGCGATTGAAGTGGAACAGCTTCTCCGTCAAATTCATGTCGCTGATGACGGTATAAGCCGGATTCTGCGTCGTAATGGAAGAAGAGTCGTCGGATATAGGCGCGCCTGTCGCGCGGTTGAGCCGCGGCTCATATTCTGCCAAGGGCATGGTATCCATCAACCTCGCACGAAATATATCCCCTTCCAAACCTTGGGGTTCGCAATCGCAACCTTCGGGCGTGGTGTATAGCTGTTGATTGGCAGGCGGCACCGTAACTGTTTCTTGGCCGACGTTTTCATATGTACGGTTCGCCTCTTCTTCAGAGATCTCGTTCGTTGTGTGATCCGCAGGGTTGAGAATTTTTTCTGGCAATTCAACCGTGATATTCGTCGGGACCCCCGGTTGAGTCGGCTGATTTCTCACAGGTATGACCGAGGGCATGAGATCGTTATGGTATGAAGGCTCGGTGTTATACGGCTGCGGCTGTTGTATATGCACAGGCGCACCCCCGATGCCGGGTGTGAGCGTGGCCTCCTCTTGTATCGGGGCGGGTAGGGGGTCGTTGGCTGAACCGAAGCTCTCGACCCGTTCCTCTGCGATGGGTCGTTGCTGCATGACCGACTCGGCCAATACCTCGTCCGGCATAGGCATCTCCATGGATATATCCGCCATCGGGCGTTGCGTTGGCGGAGATTCGGGTACAGGCTGTCGACTCATCGTAGGTTGTTGGTGTGGAACATCTTGAAACGGCACATCGATGCCTGTGGGCGGCTCGGGTGACAGATCCTGAAACGGCACATCGATGCCTTGATCCATCGGCGTCGTGGGTTCTTGTGATTGAAACGGTACGTCTATCCCCTGATCCATCGGCATCATAGATTCCTGTGATGTTTGGAATGATTGGGATGGCTCGGATCGGGATTGCATCATGGATTGTTCGGATGATGCAGGTTGCACGTCGACAACGTCCTGGCGCTCTACTACGCCCTCGGGCTCTACTACGCCCTCAGGCTCTACTACGCCCTCGGGCAGTTCTACCTTAGGCTCGGGCGGAACATTCGTCGTCGTACGAATCGTTGTGGCGGGCGGCGACTGCGGCGGCTTGGTATCGACATATGTCACGCGCTGTCGCTGCGTGTTGCTCTTCTGCACGGGCTGGTAGAGGGATGGAAAGATATTGTTGCGTTCATTGGGCATACGCGTTCCTCCTGATGCCTTGATAGCCTTGCTCATCGTAGCATATTCACATGGACATAAAGTTTCGTTACAGTATATGTATAGGCGCTATCAAATAGACCACGCCGCGATCTGCGTACATAGCAGTATGGTCTATCGGTTGCGGTAGGCCGTGAGTACGCAGAGCACGACCGTGCCTATGAACGCCGCGTATACGCCCGCGTCGGTGTACACCGTGCGTACGAATACATCCGCCGCAATCAGCGAGAGCAGATAGATGGGCAGCGACAGTGTCGCGGCCGCCACGAGGATCAGCGTCTCCCACCGTCGGCGCACGGATATATTGTACCGCCGTCCCTCGTTGGCGTTGCGATGGTCGACATAATGCTTGGCGTACTTGACATACAGGAATGTCGCGAGGCAGAGTACGAGGATGGCGGCGTGAAAGACGATGAGCAGGTACTGTTCCCGTTGTATGCACAGGGTGACGCCAAATAGCGGGAGTAGTACACACAGCCACGCATTGTGCAAATGCTTGGCGTCGGGTACGTCGACGACGATGGGCGGCTGCTTGCTCAGTTCGACCTCCTCTGTCGTGACGCCGCCGCGCAGTCGCCGCTGACAGTACGCGAATAGCATGACCATCAGGCACATGTACGCAACGTAGAGGTACGTCCAGTCGGTGAACAGCGTAATCAACAGGCATACCGCCGCCGTGATCATAGCGGTATGCCTGTAGATGCGTTGCAGTGCCTTGATGCGTGACGACCGCGCGGCTTCGCCGAGCAGTACGCCGAATACCGAGCCGCGCCGACCGAGGTACGGCGTCATGGCGAAGATGAATCCGAGTATGATATAGACCGTTGCATGTACCAACATCACGATGCGCCCACGACTTCCATAGCCACGCGCGCCCAATCGAAGATGTGCTGTGCGCCGCCGCAGTGGCTGATGTCCTTGAGTGTGAACTCGACCGTGCAGCCGTGTCGTGCGCACGCGTCGAGCGTATGCTGCAATTCTGCCCGGACGCGCGGTGCGTCAAACGTCGTCTCTGCGACGAACGCGGGGTTGGGCTTGGATGCGACGACGTAATCCTTGCCGATGACCTCGGTCGCGCGGTCGACGTCCGCCCACGGTGTAATCGAAACCTTGCGCAGATTCTTGATCTGTCGCAGTATATCGATCTTGTTGTCAAGCGGCTCGCAGCAGCCGTAATAGGACAGCCCAAACCGCGACAGGATTTCGTTCATATACGATATGTCGAATTCATCGTGCATCGCAGGGCCAACCGACGCGAAGATCTGTGCCATACCGCGTCCCCATACATCGGACGCCTTGACATGGCTCAAATCCTGTGCATGGAGTGCGTCGGAGTACGCCGCCGTACAGTGGATGTACATCGGGTGCGGGTCGAACAGGTTCTGCGCCTCGACTTGGTCGATCCAGTTGAGCCATATATCGGTCAGACGGCGCATGATGCGGTGGCTGTGTTCAGGACGTTCGACCAGATCCTCCAGCAGCGGCGTCACGCCGCGCAGCATCGAGATCTCGTCCCACATCGAGAAGTACCCGCTGACCCCTGTCGTCTTGAGCGGCACGATGTCGCCGATCATATCACCGAGCAGTTGATACCGCCGCATCGTCGCTTCGTGGTCGTACGTGAGCGTCGAGAACTGCAACTTGCACTCGTCGCCGTCGGCGGAGAGTTGGTCGTGGTATTCGTGCGCGACGATGTGGTTGCCGTCGCCGGGTACAATCTGCTTCTCGTCTGCCGTGATGCCGTGTCCTGTGTAGTGTACGACTTTGTCGACGGGTATGTACGGCGGCAGCAGCATATCGCACGCGAAGTGCTTCCATTGGAATATCATTGTGCGCAAGTATCGCTCTATGCCGCACAGATACGCATCCTCGCACTGTAGTGTGAGCGTACCGTCGATGTTGAGCTGATGCCACGGCAGTTCGCTCATCAGTACGACAGGACGTACGGGTTTCAAATCGTTGACGGCCTTATGCAACCCGACCCGGGCTTCGTAGTTGGATTCGGCTTGCAGCAATGCGTACTCTGTCGCCAAGCTGCGCAATATATCTCTGTCCATAGCAGACCTCACATATTTTGACTTAAATCTATTTTTTGACTTGAATCTATTATGACATGAAGCCCCCCAATTGTCAATCAAAAAGCAAAGCTCCCTCGCGGGAGCTTATCGGATTTTGTGCCATAGCCCGTACCGAGGAGCCTGTTCATCAAAGATCCAGTAACGCAAATAGTCGTCGAGCAAGATGGCAGGTAGGCTCAACAGGTACCAGAGTGCCATGTACGGCAGACAGACCTGTCCCGCGATATTGAGCGGCATGTTCGAGTAATCCCATATACCGAGACCCAACCATACGTTGAGTATGCAGCCCGCGAAGAATTCGACAACGGTTACGCAGATCGCGGCATACAGCATCTGCAACAACAGCGGCGTATCCCATTCGAGCAGGTTGTTGATGAGTCCGATCAGCAAAAAGCATATGCCCCCCACGACAAACATCGACGCGAACGAGTGTCCACGATACAGCACCTCGATCAGATAGTAGATGAATCCGCCCCACAAAAACAGCGTAAAGTATTTAGCAAAGTATCTCATCATGCACCCCATAAAGTCATTGTACGCTATATCATATGCGGGACATGCCTCTGTAGAACACACCGCCCCGCATAAATTATAAGTAGAGGATGAGGCTGATTGTGCGACGGGCATATTTGACTTGCGCTACATAATCTGATAAACTGCTATCGTAACAGACAAAATACGACAGGATTCACAGGGGGTTTGGTGTGAAGGTAAAGGTTTACATAATTGTAGTCGCGGTATGGATTCAACTGTTGTGCCTGACGCCGCAGGCGTTGGCGTACACGTTATTATATAAGACGGACAAGGTAGAAGAGATTACGCCTCATCTCAAGTTGACCACGTCGAGGCTGCTCACAGCCGAGGGCAACGTACACGCGTTTGTGCTCGAGGCCGATCTGTCGGACGTCGACGTAGCGCCGTCGTACTCCAACCAAGGCCTGTCGGTACTCGCCGACACCTTGAGCCTCGCCAAACAGGACGGCGCACTCGCTTCGATCAATGCCGATTTCTTTAACTATGGCAAGGCGGGACAGGGTAGCCCCATCGGCATATTCATGAAGGACGGCACATTGCTGTCGTCGGCCGCGGGCAGCACGGGATACGCGACGTTCATGTCCATGCTCGACGGTACGCCGCTCATCGACTACGTCACGTGTGACATCATCATCACCGCACCCAATGGCAAGACGACGACGGTCAAGCACTACAACAAGTTCGACCCGCTCGACGGCATCGTGATCTACGATGGCTCGTTCACCAAGCAGACGCGCGATACGAAGTCCACGCTCAACCTCTGCGAATTCATCGTCGAGGACGGCGTCGTCACCGATATTCGCGAGGGCGCGTCGCCCGTCGACATACCCGAAGGCGCGTACGTGATCGCATTCCTCAAGGATCACAATATGTTCATCCACGACAACTTCAAGGTCGGCGACGCGGTGAAGCTTGAGGTCAGACCGTCGGTCAATATGGCTGA
>CAYPOE010000099.1:0-8513 GCA_964412285.1 uncultured Eubacteriales bacterium
GCGCCGTCATGCCCGGCGACGAAACCGTGATCGCAGCCGCACGCGCGGGTATCGCGCGGCTGGGTGATACGTACGGCAAGCGATTCTTTCTGTTCTGCCGGGAGCGTACGTTCAACAAGGCCGACAACAAATACATGGGCTATGAGCGCAAGCGCGGCGCGTTGACCGACTTCGCGCGACTGCTCAAGGGCGAGACTGTGTCGCGATTCATGCCGACCGAGGGCGTATATACGCACATCAATGGCTCGCCGATTCAGTACGTGATCACGCTTGACGCCGACACCTGTCTGCCCATCGGTACGGCCGATCAACTCGCGGCGGCGATGAGTCACCCGCTCAATCGTCCTGTCATCAAGAATGGCCGCGTCGTCGCCGGATACGGCGTGTTGCAGCCGCACATCAACATGGACATCGAGAGCGTCAACGCATCCTACTTCTCGCGCATCTTCGCGGGCGTGGGCGGCGTCGACACGTACTCTGCCGCAATCAGCGATGTATATCAGGATGTGTTCGGCGAGGGCATCTTCACAGGGAAGGGCATCTTTCATCTCGACACGTTCTACAGCCTACTCACGAATGCCATTGCGCCCAACACCGTGTTGAGTCACGACCTGCTCGAAGGCAGCATCATACGCGCCGGACTTGCATCGGATCTGTCGCTCATCGACGGCTACCCCGCGCGATACGCGTCGTACGCGTCGCGCGCACAGCGTTGGCTGCGCGGCGACTGGCTGCTGTTGCCGTGGCTCGGACGCACCATCCGCAATGCGGCGGGCAAACGCGTGCGCAATCCGCTCAACGCGCTGTCCAAGTGGAAGCTCACGGACAACCTGCGTCGCAGCCTCGTACCCGTGACGCTGACCGCGTATCTGCTGACGGGCGCACTGTTTGCACCGCATAGCCTTTGGATCTGGCTGACGTTCACGGTCGGCGTATCGGCGACGACGCTGTTGCTGTCACTCGCGGACTGGTTCATGCACGCGGGCTACCGATTCATCGGACAACGTTCGCACGCCACGGTCATCGCGGGCGTCAAGGGCGTGCTGTACAAGTGTGCGCTGCTGTTCATGGCGTTGCCGCACACCTGTTGGTACTCGGTCGCATCGATTGGCCGCGCGCTGACCGCGCTGTCGACCGGGCGGCACGTACTCGACTGGACGACTGCGGCGCAGGCCGAGAAGCGTGGCGCCAGCGACGTCGCGGGCTACTACGCGATGATGTGGCCAAACGTAATCGCGTCGGGATTGCTGATCGGCCTCACGCTGCCGCTGTCGCCGCTGCCTGTACTCGTTGCAGGACTGTGGCTTGCAGGGCCTGCCGTACTCCACGCGACGTCGATCGTACGCGCCAAGGGACAGACTGCGCTGTCCGATGCGCAGCGGGGCGATTTGTCACAGCTCGCACGCGACATATGGCGCTTCTTCGACGAATACAGTTCGCCGCGTACGCACTGGCTCGTACCCGACAACGTGCAGCAGAGTCCGCCCAATGGCGCGGCGAATCGTACGTCGCCGACCAACATCGGCTTACAGATGATGGCGATCGTCGCGGCGCACGACTGCGGTTTCATCGATGACGAACAGCTGCTCGTCGACCTCTCGAATATCACAGATACACTCGAGCGCATGGAGAAATGGCACGGCCATCTCTACAACTGGTACGATACGACGAATCTGCGCGTCATGCACCCACGCTATATCTCGACCGTGGACAGCGGCAACTTTGCAGGTTATATTCTGTGCGTTGCGCAGAAACTCCGCGAACTGGATCTGACGCCGTCCGAGCGGCAGCGTGCCGATACGATTGCTGATGTGTTGACGCGCATGTTCTACGAGACCGACTTCGGCATCCTCTACGACAAGCGCAAGCGACTGTTCTCGATTGGCTACAGCATCGAGGAAGAGAAACTCACGGACAGCTACTACGACATCCTCGCGTCGGAGAACCGACAGGCGAGCTACGTCGCAATTGCCAAGGGCGACGTCGACAAGCGGCACTGGTTCGCGCTCGGACGCGTGCTCTGCGCGCGCGACGGTTATCGTGGCATGATCAGTTGGACGGGTACGATGTTCGAGTACCTGATGCCGCTGCTCATCATGCCGAGCATCGACGGCACGCTGCTCAGCGAAACCTATAACTTTACGCTGCGTATGCAGAAGGCGTACGGCAAGGCGCGTAATGTGCCGTGGGGTACGTCGGAGAGCGGCTTCTACGCATTCGACAACAAGCTCAACTATCAGTATAAGGCGTTCGGCGTACCCGACTTGGGCTTGCGCCGCGGACTCAAGTCCGACATGGTCGTCGCGCCGTATGCGACGGTACTCGCGCTTATGGTCAACGTGAACGACGCGTGGAACAATCTCAAAGAACTCAAAAAACAGGGCATCTACGGCAAGTACGGCTACTTCGAGGCCGTCGACTACACGCCGTCGCGCATACTCGGTCGCGGTGAACGCTACGCCGTCGTGCAGAGCTACATGGCACATCATCTCGGCATGAGTCTGCTCGCGCTCGACAATGTGCTCAACGGCAATATTCTGCAGCGGCGCTTCTTCGACATCCCCATCATGCGCGCGACAAAACAGCTGCTGTGTGAACGCATTCCCATGAACGTCGTCATTTCCAAGGCGCACCGCGAACGCGTCGAACCGTTCGCGCTGCCCGCCGACGGACTCACGCCGTACGCGCGCGAACACACCGAGATCACGCCATCGCGGCCGCACGTCCACGCAATCGGCAGCGGCGAGATGAGCTGCGTGCTGACCGACAGCGGCCTGGGCTACCTCAAGTCGGGCAACATCATGCTCACGCGTTGGCGCGGCGACTTTATATCGCAGCTATATGGGCCATTCTATTATGTTCGCAATGTGACGGCGGGTACGACGTGGTCGACGACGCCGCTGCCGTGCGGACAATCTAACGCGACGTACAGCGCGGTATTCACGTCAGACAAGGCCGAGTATCGCAAGATCGACGGTGACCTGCTCGACTGCACGACCGAGGTCACGGCATTGGGCAACGCGGCGATTACGCGCATCACGATTGCGAATCACACGGATGCCGATGCGGTACTCGAACTCACGTCGTACGCCGAGTGCGTGATCAACAGCTTCGGCGCGGAGAACGCGCATCCTGCATTCAGCAACCTGTTCGTGCGCACTGAGTTCAACCAGGATAAGAACACGATTATCGCGACGCGCCGTGTGCGCGACGAACACGAGGTCACGCACTATGCGTCGCACGGCGTCGTCGCAGACAAGCCGGCCGGCGACGGCTACGGCGTGATCGGCGAGGTTGCGTATGAGACCGACCGATCCAAGTTCATCGGGCGCGGCGGACACGTGAGTGCGCCGTACGGCATCACGCACGAGTACGGCGGCTCTGTTGGCAGTGTGCTCGACCCCATCCTGTCGCTACGCGTCAAGCTGCGCATCAAGAGCGGCAGTTGCGCAACCGTCGCGTTTGTGACGGCGTACGCCGACGACAAAGAGGTGCTGCTGCAAACGAGCGCGAACTATGCGTCACTCGACGCAGTCAAGAATGCGTTTACGACGACGGCGTCGCGCTGCGTCGTTGAAAATAAGTATCTGGGCATCGACGGCGCGCGTACGGCGTTGGGGTTCGACATACTCGAGAACATCGTCTTTGTCACCAATCGTAGGCGCAGACAGGCCGAATATATCGCGGCCAACACGTTGGGGCAGTCCGCACTCTGGAAGTTCGGCATATCGGGCGACAATCCGATTGCGCTGCTGCTGATTGGCAGCGATAGCTACATGGCCGACGTAGAAGAACTGCTCATCATACACGACTTCTGGCGCATGAAGGGCGTGGTCGCCGACCTCGTGATCATCTGCGAGCAGTCGACGGGCTACTTGAATCAGCTCAAGACGGCGGTCACGGATCTGGTGTCGCTGTCGCACGCGCGCGGCATGGTCAACGCGTCGGGCGGTGTGTTCATCTACAACGCCGACGAGATCGAACCCGAACGTATGCTGCTCATGAGCGTCGCGGGCATCGTACTCACGGCGGGTACGACGCCACTGACCGAACAGGTGCGCGACTACGAAGCCACGGTCAAACCGCAGCGTATGCATTACGCGCCGCACGAGTATAAATGGGAAGCTGAACTCAATATGAAACTGCCCGAGATGTACAACGGTTACGGCGGCTTCCTCGACGACGAGTACGTCATGCATCTCAAAGATGGACTGCATACGCCACTGCCGTGGATCAATGTGATTGCGAATCAGCAATTCGGCTGCTTGGTCTCCGAGAGCGGCAACGGGTATGCGTGGTGCGAGAACTCACGTGAGAACAAGCTCACGCCGTGGTACAACGACCCCGTCAGCGAACCCGTCAGCGAATGCGTGTATCTGCGCGACGACCACACGGGCAACGTCTGGTGTCCGACGCCCGAGCCGCTGCGCAACGAGCAGCCGTACGTCGTACGGCACGGCTACGGGTATACGACGTTCGAGCATCTCAACAACGGCATTACGTCGTCGATGACGGTCACGGTGCCGACCGACGAGCCTGTCAAACTGTGCATCCTCAAGTTGCAGAACCACTGCAACGAACCGCGCCCGATCACGCTCACGTACTACGTGAATCCCGTGCTCGGCGTGGGCGAACACGAGACGCGCCGTTTCTTGAATATCCAACCGAGTGGCGAGTATTTATTTGCGACCAACAGTTATAACACGGACTACGCGAACAAGACGGCGTTCTACGCGATGAGCGAGACGGTGTCGAGTTACACCTGCGACAAAGAAGAGTTCTACGGCGAGTCGCGCGGTGGCAAGACCGCCGTGCCTGACGCGCTGCACCATACGTCGCTGTCGAACGCGTCGGGCGGCGGTTATGCGGCCTGTGTCGCGATGCAGTGTCAGCTGCGCATACCGGCGGGCGGCAAGCATACCATCGTTTTGATCATGGGCGAAGCGGATTCTGCTTCTCAAGCGACGGCGCTCTGCGAACGATATACCTTGGTGGAGAAAGCGGAGTTGGCGTTGTCGATTGCCAAGGGCTACTGGACGCAACTGTTCGGCGGACTGCGTGTACAGACGCCCGACGAAGCATTCAACATCATGGTCAACGGACGACTGCTGTACCAGACGCTCTGCTGCCGCATCTGGGCGCGCAGTGCATTCTATCAGTGCGGCGGCGCGTACGGCTACCGAGACCAGTTGCAGGATACCATGGCGCTGCTCATGGTACAGCCCGACGTGTGCCGCGACCAGATCATCCGCGCCGCGTCGCATCAGTACGTCGAGGGCGACGTCGCACACTGGTGGCATCCGGTCTACGCGAATGAGCCGTTCACGGCGGGGCCGCACCGCGGCATCCGCACGCGATTCTCCGACGATCTACTCTGGCTGCCGTACGTCGTGAGCGAGTATATCACGGTGACGGACGACGTCGGCGTGCTCGACGAGATGGCGCCGTATATCGAGGACGAACTGTTGCAAGAGGGAGAGGATGAGCGTTACCGTATGCCGCAGATGTCGCAGGCGTCGGGCAACATCTTCGACCACTGCATCCGCGCGATCGAGAAGTCGCTGACTTTCGGGCGGCACGGCCTCGCGCTTATGGGCAGCGGCGACTGGAACGACGGCATGAGTACTGTCGGCAACAAAGGGCAGGGCGAGTCAGTCTGGCTGTCGTGGTTCCTCTGCGATATCCTGAATCGCTTTGCAAACCTCTGCGAACAGCGCGGCGAATGGGTGCGCGGCGTGCGCTACCGTTCGACCTGCGAGCAGTTGGCCGCGTCGATCGAGCAGAACGCATGGGATGGCGGCTGGTACCGCCGCGCATACTTCGACGACGGTACGCCGCTCGGTTCGGCGCAGAATCTCGAGTGCAAGATCGACGCGATTGCACAGGCGTGGTCTGTGATTTCGGGCATGGGCAACGACAGCGAACGCGCGATGCAGTCGGTGCTTGAGCACCTCGTCAGCGTCGATGACGGACTCATCAAACTGCTCACGCCGCCGTTTGATTCGAGCGACCTGAGGCCCGGGTATATCAAAGGCTATCTGGCAGGCGTGCGCGAGAACGGCGGGCAGTACACGCACGCCGCGTGCTGGGTCGTATTGGCGTTCGCCATGATGGGCAACGGCAATACGGCGACGGATCTCTGGAACCTGATCAACCCCATCAACCACGCGCGCACGCCGATCGAGGCGTCGCTGTACAAGACCGAGCCGTACGCGGTCGCGGCCGACGTATACGCAGCCAAGCCGCATGTCGGGCGCGGCGGTTGGACGTGGTATACGGGCGCGAGCGGATGGCTCTACCGCGCGGCAGTCGAGGGCATCCTCGGCGTCAAGAAGCGCGGCGACACGCTCGTGATCGCGCCGTGCCTGTCGGATAAGTGGAACGGGTATTCGCTCTCGTATCGCTACGGCGGCGCGCGGTATGACATCACAGTCGAGGGCGGCGACAAGGGCAGTGTGGTGACGGTGGACGGCGAGACGCTATCGGACAACGTGATCAAGCTCGTCGACGACGGCAAGACGCATAAGGTTACAGTCGGTACAGCCAAACAACTTCGTTGAAGATATGGCGGCCATCGGGAAACAAGGCGATGGCCGCTGTTTTATAGATTTTACACAGTTATACTTGACAGTTTATTTCTGTGCTATTATAATGTTATCATACACAGGAAAAAATGTTAAAAAAATGGCACTGTCACAACAGGATATTCGCAAGCGGAATAGGCGACAGATCTTTGATCTATTCCGCGTACACCGTTCGCTCACGCGCGCGGATCTGGCAAGACTTACGCAACTCAGTATGCCATCGGTCATCAAGGTCGTCGACGAACTGATCAACGACGGCATACTCAAACGGGCGGGCGAGGTAGATATACCCATAGGGCGTAAGCCTCACGCACTGCGTTTCAACCCATCCTGCTACACTGCCGTCAGTGTAGCATTCCATGGGCAGTGGTTCAGTGCGGGCATCGCCAATGTCGATGGCTCCATCGAACGTTCGATCAGGCGGCGCTGCTGCTTTGAGTCGCAAGACGACTTTGAGCGTACCATCGCAGATGCCGTCAAATATTTGCTTCATCATACGCCCCACGGCAACAGCGTCACGGGTTTGGGGTTGGCCGTCCCTGTAGAGAAATACCAGATCGTTCACCTCGGCGACGTAGAGGAACGGTTGTCGCAGCAACTCGGCATGAATGTTGTACTCGAACGCGTCTCCAATGCGGCGGCATACGGTGAATACTGCGTAAGGCTCCGACGTGGGTCGTTGCTGTATGTATCGTTGGACGCCGATATGTGCTCGAGCGTGGTCATGGATGGGCGATTGCTCTACGGCGAACACGGGCATGGCGGCGACATCGGGCGCATTATGCACAGCGACGGACAAGGTGTGTATGGTGAGTTGCGCAATTTTGTATCCATCCAGGCATTGCACGAACAGTATGGGTATATGCCGTTTTCGTACGAGCGTGCACCTCACGACGTATTTAGATCGTTCTACGACGTCTGCACACCGACGTGTATACCCCACGGCATGATTGCGTACCTATCGCGCACACTATCACCGTACATCGCGACGGCTGCCAGCATCATGGATTGCAACTGCGTCGTATTGGGGGGTATGCTCGTCGACATCATAGGCGAGCCGCTGCTGTGCCTCATGCGGGGCGACCTGATCAACAACTATGGCGATGCAGTATCAATCGAACGCAACATGGCGTCCGAACCCGTGCTATCAGGTATGGCGATTTTGGTGATAGAACGGCATGTAAGCCAAATATTTTAATCTGCCTTGCATGGCTTTCGTCTGCGCAGAACCCTTTCCCGATCGATACGATGTACAGGACGCGGAAAGGGTTCTATTCGTATGATACTTGTACATATATTAAAACATGAAACCCTTGAATCAAGCCTTCTTTCTGATCCTGTCCGTGTGCATCGGATTGACGCTGTCGACGGCGCTCGTATTGAGTTTGCCCGCCCCGACCGTCGACTACCTCACGGGCTATCTATCCGACGTCAAAGTCCCTGCGGCACAGATGCAGTGGTACGACGGGTGGCTCGGCGTACTCCGCGACGTGGGCATCGTCGCCGCGTGCTGTCTGCACGTATGGCTGACGCCGCTGCTCTACCTCAACTGTGCGTATCGCGGCTTCACGATGGGCTTATCGGCCTGCGTACTCGCGATGCGGCTCGGGATGCGCGGCGTATTGTCGGCGGCTGTACTCTCGTTGCCCACACTCATCATCACACTGCCTGCGATCATCGTGCTGTCGCTCGCCGCATCGGGCGTAGCCTACAACCGCCTGCGCCACCTGACCACACGCCGGACGTACATGCTCTATGTCGCCGTCGTAGGCGCGGTACTCGCCGCTTGCATGGCAAGCCTGTGGTTGCGCACGGCGCTGTGGCCACTGTACGTGACGTTGGTGCGTTGAGTGTTATGAGCGCCATGCGTGCGCTATACCCCTCGCCCTTGAAAAACAAACACAACCATGTTACAATACTCTCATGAGC
>CAYPOE010000100.1:0-8512 GCA_964412285.1 uncultured Eubacteriales bacterium
AACGTAAAACGTAATAGGAGCATTGATTGAACACAGCACGTAATGATTTGAGGAATATTGCCATCATCGCGCACGTCGACCATGGCAAGACGACGCTCGTCGACGCCATGCTGCGGCAGTCCAAAGTATTCCGGGACAACGAGCAGGTCGCGACCTGCGTCATGGACAGCAATGATTTAGAGCGCGAGCGCGGTATCACCATCCTGTCCAAGAATACCGCGATCGACTACAACGGCACGCGCATCAACATCGTCGACACGCCGGGTCACAGCGACTTCGGCGGCGAAGTCGAGCGCGTACTGCGCATGGTCGACGGCGTACTATTATTGGTAGACGCGTTTGAAGGCCCGATGCCCCAGACGCGATTTGTGTTACAGAAAGCGTTGCGCATCGGTCTCGTGCCCATCATCGTCATCAACAAGATGGATCGACTCAACGCGCGGCCGTACGAGGTCGTCGACGAGGTGCTCGAGTTGCTGCTTGACCTCGATGCGACGGAAGAACAGCTCGATTCGCCCGTCATCTATGTATCGGGGCGCGAGGGCTATGCGACGCGCAATCCTGAGCAGCACGAGGAGACGTTGCAGTGTCTGTTGGACACCATCATCCAACACATACCGCCGCCACACGGCAGCAGCGATGAGCCGTTGCAGGCACTCGTCGCCAACGTCGCGTACGACGGGTACGTCGGGCGCATCGCGATTGGACGCGTCCACCGCGGCACGCTCAAGGTCGGCGACAACGTCGTCGTCGTGTCGGGCGAGAAAGTCAGCAACAATGTGCGCGTCGGCGGCATCTACACGTTCGCGGGACTCTCGCGCATCAACATGGAGTCGGCGACCTACGGCGACATCGTCGGCATCGTCGGCATCAGCGACGTCACCATCGGCGATACACTCTGTGCGCCCGATACGCCCGAGGCATTGCCTGCGATTGAGATCGACGAACCCACGCTGTCCGTCACATTCAGCGTCAACACGAGTCCGTTTGCCGGACGCGAGGGCACCTACGTCACGAGCCGCCACATCGCCGAGCGTCTGCGCCGCGAGACTGAGAATAACTTGAGCCTACGCGTCACGCCGACAGATTCGCCCGATTCATACGAAGTCGCAGGTCGCGGTGAGCTACACCTGTCTATCTTGATGGAAACCATGCGTCGCGAAGGCTATGAATTCGCGGTATCGCGCCCGGTTGTCATCAACAAAGAGATCGACGGTGTGGTCTGTGAACCCATCGAGCATCTCGTCATCGATATACCTGAAGAATATACGGGCGTCGTCATGGAAAAGCTCGGCGGTCGCCGCGCACGCATGGTTAACATGCACCCGGGCGCGACGGGCTATCTGCGGCTGCAATTTACGATTCCCGCGCGTGGACTGATCGGGTATCGTACGGAACTCTTGACCGATACCAAGGGTACGGGCATCATGAGTCACTATCTCGAGGGATACGAGCCGTACGGCGGCAGCATCGAGACGCGTTCGCGCGGCAGTTTGGTGTCGTACGAGGAAGGCGAGTCGATTACGTACGGCCTATATAACGCGCAGGAGCGCGGTCGCCTATTCATCGGAGCCGGCGTACCTGTGTATGAGGGCATGGTCGTAGGAGAGAACGCGCGCGCCGACGACGTCGTCGTCAACGTCTGCAAACGCAAGCAAGTCACGAATATCCGCGCAAGCGGCAAGGATGACGCGCTGCAACTCACGCCGCCTGTCGTAATGGGCTTGGAGCAGTCCCTCGAGTTCATCGCCGACGATGAATTGATCGAAGTTACACCCAAGTCACTGCGCATACGCAAGCGCATCCTGAACAAAGAGATCCGCGAGCGCGAGAAGAAGCGCAAGGCACTGTCATGAGTCACGTCAAGTACGCGTACGTACGCACCTACGGCTGTCAGCAGAACGAGAACGACAGCGATAAGATCAAGTATCAGTTGACCCAGATGGGGTACGCGCTCTGCGACAGCGCCGACGAAGCCGACGTCATCGTATTCAACACGTGCAGCGTACGGGAGCACGCGGCGCAAAAAGTTTATTCGCACATCGGGCTGTTGCGTCCACTCAAGGCGCGCAAGCCCGATCTGTTGATCATCATCGCGGGCTGTCTGACCCAGACGCAATCTATCGCCATGCACATCCGCGAGCGGCATGAACATGTCGACGTCGTGATGGGTACGAACCGCATTCATGCGCTGCCCGAACTCATCGCCGAAGCGCAGCACAGACGGATAACCGACGTGTCCGCTGACGACAATATATATGAGTTGCCCGCGTCCAAGCAGGGACTCTGCGCGACGGTGTCGGTGATGTACGGTTGCGACAACTATTGTAGCTACTGCATCGTGCCGTACGTGCGCGGGCGCGAACGTTCGCGTGAGCCGCAGGCAGTGCTCGACGAGGTCGCCGCGTGTGTCGGACAGGGCAGCGTGCAGGTCATGCTGCTCGGCCAGAACGTCAACTCGTATGGGTACGGATTGTCGTCACCTGTGACGTTTGCCCAACTGTTGCGCAAGGTCAACGACGTGCCGGGCGTCGGACGCATACGCTTCATGACGTCGCACCCCAAGGACGTCGCCGACGATTTGATCGCGGCGATTGCAGAGTGTGATCACGTCTGCAAGACGATCCACCTGCCGTTCCAGTCGGGCAGCGACAAGGTGCTTGTCGATATGAATCGCCGTTACACAGTCGAGCGGTACCGCGACATCGTGCGGCGACTGCGAGAAGCCGTGCCACACATGGCAATTACGAGCGACGTCATCGTCGGATTCCCGACTGAAACGCAGTCGGATTTCGAGGATACGATGGCGTTGATCGAGGAGGTACGGTTCGACGCGCTGTTCACGTTCAAGTATTCGCCGCGTGAAGGCACGGCGGCGTACGGTTTGCCTCCTCTTGACGATGATACGGTGTCGGCGCGGTTTGATCGGCTGCTCAAACGGCAGCAGTCGATGACGAAAGACAAGCATCTGTCGCTCATCGGCAGTGCGCAGCACGTACTCGTCGAGGGGTACAGCAAGACCGACGGCGGCAAACTCTGGGGTCGCGACGACGCAGGTCGCGTCGTCAACATCGTGGGCGGCCGCGACGCACACATTGGACACATATGGCCGGTGCGCATCGATGACGCCAATCTTTCGTGTTTATTTGGCAGTATATTATAGAAGTATGAGGAGTTCATAATGACAATCTACGAAGTAGCGCACCAACTCGGACAGATGCTCGCCCAGAGCGAGGAGTTCACGGATATGGTGGCCGCCAATGAGGCGCGTCTGACCGACGACATCGCACAGAAGCTGATGGATAAGTATGCCGAAGCCAAGGATTCCATCGAGGAACGCGCACAACAGCCCGGTCTCACGCGTGAGGATATGATGGAATTGCGCAAAGAGATGGAAGCTGAGACCGACAAGCTCATGCGTAACGCGACGGTGTCCAACTACATCAACGCGTGCTATGCATTCGAGGGCGTGATGCGCGAGGTCAACGGCATCATTGGTCTGTATATCTCCCCTGGCGACGACGAGTGCGGCGGTGACTGCGACGGTTGTGGCGGAGGGTGCTGCCACTAAAAACACACGGCGCATATGCGCCCAACCACATTACACATATGGCGCACTTGAAGGATTTGCCCGACGGGTCGTATCCCGCGGTCATAGAACAATATCTGAAGGTAGCGCGTCAGCATTTGAACAAGATTATACTGTTTCGTATCGGTGATTTCTACGAGGCGTTCTTTGATGACGCCTTGTTGTTGTCTGAGCGGTACGGTTACGCGCTGACGCAATATCAAAACGACAAACGTTGCCCGATGTGCGGCGTACCGTCGGGCGCGATCGATGAACATGTCGCGCGCATTACGTGCGACGGCTACTCCGTTGTGATCTGTGAGCAGGGTACAGGCAGCGTCGGTGGCATCCTCGAACGATACGTAGACGGCATCATCACGCCGGGTACCGTGACCGACATGACACTGCTCGATGGCAGCCGCCGCAACGCGCTCTGCTGCTGCTACGCCGATACCGACGCGCGCATCATCGGCGTCGCGCATGTCGACGTGACGCTCGGTGAGATCACGGTGTCGTGTGCCGCGTACACGGATCTGTTGCCTGCACTCGTCGGCGAGGTGTCGCGCATCGAGCCTGCCGAACTGCTGCTGAGTGACGCGCTGTACAACGACAACGTCATACGCGATACGCTGCACGAACGCATCACACCCGCCATCGCGCGCATCGACGCATTGCCATACTCGATCGCGGTCGACCTGCTCAGTCGCCGCTTCAACGATTCGATCGCCGTGGAAGCACTGCTCGACGGCGACGAGGCTGCGCTGTTCGCGGCGGCGGCGCTGTTGTCGTACATCGACGGCGTCAAGGGCGATGCGTCGCGATTGATCAGGCGGCTCAACTTCGTATACTCGACGTCGCGTCTCATCATGGACTACGCGACGGTACGACACCTCGAACTACTTCGCAACGCGCGTAGCGGCAAGCCGAGCGGTTCGCTCTACAGTCTGCTGGGTCGCACCGTCACGCCGATGGGCGCGCGGCTGTTTCGGCAGTGGCTGACCGAACCGCTCTGTAACCTATCCGAGATCAGTGCGCGACAGGAGTCCGTCGCACAATTGATCTTCATGCGGCGCGTGATGTCGAGCGTGACCGAGGCGTTGCGCGACGTGCGCGATCTGCATCGCATGGCGACGCGCTTCCTGACGCGCAAGGCGGGCGCGTCGGACTGCGTGGCGTTGCTGCCCATGCTGTCGCCAGTCGGTATCCTTAAGCAGGCGCTGTCGCCCGTGACCGAACCGCTGCTATGCGGCATACGCGACGACATGGATCCGTGCGACGACCTCTGTATCATGTTGCGCCATACGTTCGGCGATGCGCCCGAAGGGTATCTGCTGCGCGAGGGGTACAGCGACGAGGCCGACCGGTTGCGTCGACTCATCGCACACACGTCGGAGACCATCGAGCGGCTCGAGTCAGACAAGCGCGCGCAGATCGGCGTACGCACGTTGCGCATCAAGCAGAATCGTATCCTTGGGTATTTCTATGAGATACCGCTATCGCAGGTTGCCAACGCCAAACTGCCCGACGACTTCGCCAAGCGACAGGAGTCGGGCAACAACGCGCGGTATCAGGATCCCGAGTTGAAATCGCTCGAGGCGGCGTTGGGCAGTGCGACCGAACGCCTGTCGGCCATCGAGGCCGCGGCCGTCGACTACGCGATTGACTGCATCAACGAGGCCAACGAACGACTCATCCGCACGGCGGACGCACTGTCGCGCTTGGACTGCCTCGTCGCGCTCGCGGACTGTGCTGTGCATTACGGTTTCACCAAGCCCGTGCTGCGCGACAATGGCATGATCTACATCGAGGGCGGGTATCATCCCGTCGTGCGCGAGCTATTGCGCGACGCGTTCGTACCCAACGATGCGGTGTTTACATCAGACGACTACGTCAAGCTGCTCACAGGCCCCAACATGAGCGGTAAGTCCACATATATGAAGACGGTTGCGGTTATTCTAATTATGGCGCAAATGGGCGGATACGTACCCGCATCGTACGCCGAGCTGTCGCCCGTCGACCACATCTTCACGCGCGCGGGCAGCGCGGATTATCTGACTGAGGGCGAGTCGACGTTTATGGTCGAGATGCGTGAAGTCGCGTACATCCTCAACAACGCGACGCAAAAGAGTCTGATTCTGCTCGACGAGATCGGGCGCGGTACGTCGACGGCCGATGGTATCGCCATTGCGCAGGCCGTCATCGAACACATCGCCCAACAGGTGCAGTGCAAGACGATCTGTTCGACACACTTTCATCAGCTCACGTCGCTATCCGAATACGTATCGTGTCTGCGCAACTACTGCATCAACATCATTCGCGACGGCGAACACATCGCGTTTTCACACAAGGTGACGACAGGGATCGCCGATCGCAGCTACGGCATCGAGACCGCGCGTCTGGCGCAGCTGCCCGATACCGTATTGCGCCGCGCCAAGGCGCTGCATGAAGCGTATGAGTGATCCGATTGCTGTACTTGCCATCGTGGGGCAGACGGCGTCGGGGAAGAGCGCATTGGCCATGGCATTGGCCGAGCGGCTCGGGGGCGAACTCGTCTGCGGCGACGCGTTTCAAGTGTATCGACATTGCGACGTCGGCACCGCGTCGCCGACGGAGGGCGACATGCGCGCCGTACCACATCACCTGTTCAGCTACGTGGACCCGCGCGAGTCGTATAATCTGGCGCGGTACATTGCCGACGCGCAGCCTGTGATACGCGAGATTGCGTCGCGCGGCAAGTTGCCCATCGTCGTCGGAGGTACAGGGCTGTACGTCGACACCCTGCTGCGCGGCACGCGACTCAGTGCGGCGTCGGCCGATCGCGGCTACCGCGCGCACCTGCGCACGCTGTCGGAGGCGTACGGCAACGCGTATCTGTACGCGATGTTATGCAGTATCGCGCCGTCGCGCGCCGCCATCATCCATCCCAACGACCACAGGCGTACGGCGCGCGCGCTCGAACTGACGCTGTCTGGCGACGGGGATTTGGATGCAGATCTGTATGCGCCCCTCGATCCCCTGTACGTGATAGTTGACATAACACGGGAAATATTGTATAATCGCATAGAGAGGCGCGTCGACGACATGTTGTCCAATGGGTTGATCGACGAGGTACGGATGCTTGTCGACATGGGGGTTGATGAGCGTCACACCTGTATGCAGGGGATCGGCTACAAAGAAGTATATGCCTATCTGCGCGGCGAGACCGACTATGCATCGGCAGTCGAACTCATCAAACAACGCACGCGCCGTTACGCCAAACGGCAAGGTACGTGGTTCCGCAAGCATGAGGCGTTGCATGTGCCCTATGAGTATGATTCGGATATCCTCGATCGATTGATAGAACAAATCAAGTCTTCTGCCGGTTTTCTATATTCTCTATAGGAGATGAAATATGAATAAGTCCATGAATTTGCAGGATGTATTCTTGAATAACGCGCGACGCGACAAGATCAAGATCACTGTCACCATGACCAACAGCGACACGTTGCGCGGCACGGTGCAGGGCTTTGACAACTATACCGTCGTCATCGATTGCAGTGGTACGCAGCACATGGTCTATAAACATGCCATCGTCATGCTGACGCCCGCCGCCAACATCAACGTATTCACCAATGACAGACCGAACAGCGCGTCCTAAGCTGCAGCGTGAGGACGTCGAGGATGGGCGCAGTCCCGCCGCGCGACTGCTCATCGTCGCGGGCGAACTGCTGCTCGTCATAGGCGTACTCGCGGGTTGGCTGTATATCTACAACACATCGTCGACGGTGCGCACCGACATCGTCATGCTGGGTGCGCTCGAGGACAAGCTCTCGACCGACGGTTTCCTGATGCGCGTCGAATATCCCGTTTACTCGACGCGGCGCGGCGAGATGCTCTACCACGCCAAAGACGGCGTACGCGTCACGCGCGGCGCATTGCTCGCGTCGGTATACTCCGAGGGCGTCGACGCGCAGACCATTGAGATGCTGCGCGCGATCGAGGAGCGGTTGTCGTACTTCGACGATGCGCCCAAAGAGTATGTATTCGCTGAGTCCCATCGTTTTGATCAGATGATGGACGACGCCGTCAAAGCACTGATCGATGGCATTCGCGACGACGATCGCCGTTACGCCATCATGCTCGATCGCATCGATGAACTATTGTACCGCCGCGCCGTCGCAGAGGGCAGTGCGGCGTTTGTTGACGTCAAGGGCGCGCTTGAGCGTGAGGCACAGTCGCTCGGACGCAGCCTGTCCATCGGCGGCAAGTCCGACGTGTACGGCGAGGAGGCGGGTCTGTTCATTCATACGCTCGACGGCTACGAGGATGTGATCACGCCATCGGTGGTACGCGATATGCCCGTAGCCGAGTTGTCGGCCAAGGCGCTGTCGCAGCGTGGCGCAAACATCCGAAGCGACGCGATCGGTAAAATCATCGACAACTATTATTGGTACTACGGATTTGTCAGCGACGTGCAGTCGACTTACGGCTCCTATCGAGGGCAGAACGTCGGTATACGCATCAAGGGCGGCAATGCCGTCATTGATGGCGAAATCACAGATATACGCACCGAGGGGGACGACGTACTCGTGATTGTGCGCTGCTCCAACCAGTTTCCGGGTTGTTATACCGAACGTTTCGTATCGGCCGACGTGATCCTCAAGACGTACAGCGGCTACCGTGTACCCATCACGGGCATACGCATGGACGAGGATGGCAGCGCGTATGCGTACATCGTCAACGATCAAATCGCCAAACGTCGTCCCGTCGACGTGCTCTACAACAATAAAGACTACGCGATTGTATCGACCGAGATCCCCGAAGGGGGTTCGTACGTCAAATTATACGATGAGATCATCATAGCGGGCAAGAATCTGAGCAACGACAAGGTGGTGCGATGAGCCAGATTGCGGAACATATCGATACAGTAAGGCGCAACATAGCCGCGGCGTTGGCCGGCGCGGG
>CAYPOE010000101.1:0-1307 GCA_964412285.1 uncultured Eubacteriales bacterium
GTATGCGTTGTGAAAGCATGATCGACGCGATGGAATACACCATGCAAAGTCGCTACCCCGGATTTGAGGGAAAATATACAGAAAAGGTCTATGCGCTTTCGCTGAACGGCGAAGACTACGGCACCGTAACGCTGGGATTTTACGGGCCATTCTTTTTTAACGACACAGATCTGGCGTTTGTGAGAATCCTGAACAGATTGTTCATGATTCTGGGCGTTGCGTTTTTGACGATCGCCGTCTGTATCGGCGTCGTCATGGCAAACAGGATTTCCAAGCCCATCCATGAGGTGACGCGAAAAACGCGCCTAATCGAGAGAGGCGACTATGGATACAGGATCGATATTGTGTCTAACACGAGAGAGATACAGGGTTTGATCCATAGTGTGAATGCCCTCGCGGAGACGCTCGAAGCTCAACAGAACATCAAGAAGCGCATGGCGAGGGATTACGCCCACGAATTCAGGACGCCGCTCGCCGCGATGCAGTCCAACCTCGAGGGCGTCATGGACGGCATTTTCGAGCCGACAGAAGAACGACTCGAAAGCATTCGGCAAGAGATACTGCGGCTGTCGCGAATGGTGTCTGAGATCGATAAAATCGTGGAAATCGAAAAGACGGACGCGTTGCTTCAAAAAGAAGCATTCGACTTCGGCGAGTTGTTACAGCAGGTCATCCTATCTTTTGAGAATGAAGCGAGGGCCAAAAAGATTGCGTTAAAGCTGCAAATCGAGCCATGCCAGATTGTGGCGGACAGAGATAAAATCAGTCAAGTGGCGATCAATCTATTATCGAATGCGTTGAAGTATACAGACGAAGGGCAGGTCGTCGTAACGCTCGAGTCCTGCGAGGACGTCGTCCGCTTTTCGGTTGTCGATACAGGCATCGGCATATCCGACGATGACCTTCCGCATATCTTCGAGCATCTGTATCGCACGGATCGTTCCCGCACCCGCGATACAGGCGGTACGGGGACGGGGCTGGCGGTTGTGAAATCCATCGTTCATGCGCACGGCGGCACGATAGAGGTGACGAGTGAGACGGCAAGGGGGAGCGCGTTCCTCATTACCCTTAAAAAAGAATAGTTCTGATCTGGATCGTCTGCCCTGTTTTCTCCATACAACCTCCACATTGCGATACTATACTGCAACTATACCGAATGTAGGTGCAGTATGCAAACGGTAAATCTTATGTAAGAGGGGGATTCAACATGGGCAAGAAACTGATTTCTCTTGCACTGGCGATCATCAGTACGGTCGCCAGTGCAAGAGAAATCAGTTTCTTGCCCATGTTGAATCCCCCTCTTACAT
>CAYPOE010000101.1:1317-8441 GCA_964412285.1 uncultured Eubacteriales bacterium
AACATGGGCAAGAAACTGATTTCTCTTGCACTGGCGACCGTACTGATGATCGCCGTGGCTACAACGGCATTTGCCGCACCCGTCAATGTACGTTCCGAAACAGGCGGTTATGGTTACGGCGGTTGCGGCGGCTACGGATACAGCTTGATGCGCAATGCCGACGGCAGTTTCCTTACCAAAGAAGCGTTTGAAGCCAACCTCGATCAGGCCATTGCAGATGGATATATCCTCGAATCAAACAGGCAATATTACGTGGATATGTTCGACTACTGCGTCGCCAACGGCGGCATCGGACGTGGCGGCTGTGGCGGCCGGGGTTTGGGCAGGAGATAGGTTTTCAGATGCAAGTCCGACATTTGGGCAACCCTTGCAAGGATACGCTTGCAAGGGTTATTGTTGTTCTCCATATCATCTCCACAGAATTCTGCTATGATTGCAGACAAAAGAACACGGGGGTATTGTATGCCACAAACTGAGGTATCCAAACAGCTTACAGTCCAAGGCATGACTTGTAGCGGCTGTGAAATCAAGATCGAGAAAAAGCTGAAAGCCGTAAACGGTATATCAAAAGTAAAGGCGAACTACAACAGCGGCAAAGTCAGTGTGACGTATGACGAGAGCAAAGTGCAGCTGTCGCAGATCAAGCAGATCATCACGGCCCTTGCGTATACAGTGATCGATGATTCCTCGAGTACAAGGCACACAACGCAAAACAAAAGGGCGATCTATCCCCAACTGGCCGTAATCGCCATCATCGTCCTGGGGGCGTCTGTATGCATCAACCGTTTCGGCGGCTTCGCCTTCTTCAACTACTTCCCCGAAGCTGAAATCGGCATGAGTTACGCCGCTATTTTCATGATTGGACTGTTCACCTCGATTCACTGCGTTGGTATGTGCGGCGGCATCTGCCTGTCCCAATGTATTGGAGTGAAGGGCGAAAGCAAGGTCGAACGTATGCGTCCGTCGCTCCTCTACAACCTCGGCAGAATCGCCTCTTACACGTTGGTCGGCGGCGTCGTCGGCGCGATTGGCTCTGTCGTCCGCTTCAACGGCGTTATGCGCGGGGCGGTGGCGTTGTTCGCCGGAGTGTTTATGATTGTCATGGGACTCAACATGCTCGATCTATTCCCGTGGCTGCGCCGATTCAATCTGCGAATGCCAAAATTTCTAACAGGCGGCATCACAGGGAAAAGCAACAGCCCGCTCTGCATCGGGCTGTTGAATGGTCTGATGCCCTGCGGCCCGTTGCAGGCGATGCAGTTGTACGCACTGTCCACGGGTTCGCCGATGCAGGGTGCGATTTCGATGTTTTTATTCGCACTCGGCACCTCATTCCTCTTGTTCGGATTCGGCGCGGCAAGCGCCCTGCTGTCGAAGAGATTTACGTCGAAGCTGATGATGGGCAGCGCCGTCCTTGTCATCGTATTGGGCGTGGGCATGTTGAACACGGGACTCAATATGTCGGGATTTTTAGCAGTCGGCACGGAAAAAAGCGATGCGACCCGTTTTGAGCCCAACATAGTCGACGGGTATCAAATCGTACAAATCGAGGTTTCGCGGAGGGGTTATGCGCCGATTACCGTTCGGAAAGGCGTCCCTGTCAAGTTTAACCTTCACGCAGAGGCGCAGAATATAAACGGCTGCAACAATGCGATCATCATACCCGCATACGGCATAGAGATGCCGCTTCAAGCCGGGGACAACGTCGTAGAGTTTACGCCTACGGAAACAGGTACGATTCCATACAGCTGTTGGATGAATATGATTCGCAGCAGCATCACGGTTGTGGAGTAAACGCTTCTCTATCGTTTGGATTTACAAAAATAGAAAAAGATATTTCTATGCGTGTAGCGCGATCTATCGTATACTTGTATTTAGTAGATGGAGTCGTACCCCCTATAAAGAATGCGATACAGAGTTCCCACACAAACCGACAGCAACACGCAAGGAGAAACAACACGATGCACCACATTTTGAATAAAAGCGTACTCACCAAAGCCGATGCCGTAGAACTTTTGAACATCTCAACCAAATCTGCCGCATTTTACGACCTGATCGAAAAAAGCAATACGGCGTCCCGCGAGACCTTCGGCAACCAAGGCTATATATTCGCACAAATCGGGATCAATGCGGCGGCGTGCAGCGGCAACTGTAAGTTTTGCTCCCTCGCCAAGGACGGATATGCGATGGATGGCGAGACAGAAAAGTCGTTAGAGGACGTTGTCGCACAGGCGAGATATATCACCCAAAACAAGATAGCTGCAATATTCCTGATGACTACCGCGGATTACAGCCAGGAACGGTTTCTGTCCATTGCCGCCGCAGTGAAGGAAGTCATCCCTGCGGACGTTGCGCTCGTCGCAAACATCGGCGACTTCGACCGCGCATTCGCGGATCGCATGAAGGATGCAGGCGTCACGGGCGCATACCACATCGTGCGTTTGAACGAGGGCGTCGATACCGCCTTAGACCCCGAGGACAGGATCGCCACGTTAGATGCGATCCGCGATGCAGGGTTAGAGCTTTACTATTGCATAGAACCCATCGGCCCCGAACATACGTACGAGCAGATCGCCGATGAGATGCTTCGCGCGAGGGACTATGCCGTCAAGTATATGGCGGTCATGCGGCGCGTTGGCGTACCAGGTACCCAGTATCACACAACAGGCGACATAACCGAGTTAGAGCTTACGAAGATTGCGGCTGTCACGAATTTGGTTACGCGTCCACCTGTATCGATGAACGTACATGAACCCATGATGATGCCGTTGCTCGCGGGCGTGAATCAGTTATATGCCGAGTTCGGTATGAATCCGCGCGATACAGAGAGCGATACCGTTCGCGGATTTGATGTGGAACGTACGATTAAAATGCTCAAAGAAGCAGAGTGGGAGATCTGACGAATCATGCAGCTCCGTGAACGCGGGGATGCATCCACTGCGGGGCTGTGGGTCCATCAGATGTACCGGCCGTACGTATGCGCGGTCGCATACGCGGCGACGACGTTCTCGGTCGGCGAGTTATCCTGCAACGAGTGCGTGGGTGAGAAGCAGTAGCCATAGCCCGGCATCATGACGTCGAGTACATCTTTGCAATCCTGCACGGTCTCGTCGGGCGTGCCGAACGCGATGGGTCCCGCCGTCGAGATGCATCCATGAAAGAACAGCCGTCCGCCGAATGTAGCCTTGAGGTACTGCGGATCCATGTGATACGCCTCGGGTTGCAACGTATCGACGCCCGTGAGTCCCGCCGCGATGTACGCCTCGTACGCCCAGCTCGACGAGCCGCAGGTATGCATGAGCGTCGGCAGGTTATAGCTGTTGCAGAGGTCGATGAACGGCTTGTGGCGCGGCAGGATGTGCTTGTTGAAGATGTCCATGCCGATGATCGGGCAGTGCTGCGTACCCAGATCCTCGCCAATCCAGACGAAGTCCACGTCCTTCGCCACCGCGTCGAGTTCGCGTTCGAGTACCTTCAACTGTTGGTGGATGAAGCCGTCGATCATCATGAGTCCCGCGGGTTCATCCGTGATCAGGTCGACGAGGGTCTGTTCCATGCCGCGCAGGAAGCCCGCCGTATTGATCACGCAACCCAACCCCGCGCCGCCAAGATGAATCGCATACCCCTGCCGCGCCTTGACCTGCGCCCGGAGCGCCTCGTAGTCGAAATCGTCGGGATCGGGGAATCGCCACGCGGCGACGGTCTCTTCATCCGCGGTCGCGAGCGGGAAGTCACAGTAATCCCAGTAGCCGCCGCTCTCGTGTTCGATGTACCGCGTATGCCAGCCGTACATCGGGTCGACACGGCGGTCGGGACGATGGGTCGTATGCAGTGCGGGGCCGATGTATGGCGCGCCCACAGCGCGGAAGTCTACGCCGAGCGCGACGCGCAGACCCTCGTCGTCGTTGGCGGCGAGACCGAAGTATTCCTTGAGCCGCGCGTCGACGCCGGGGTTAGAGTGATAGTTGATGGGTACGCGGTCGGGCTTCTCGTAGTGGATCGTACGCAGAAAACGCTCCTTGCCGCTCATGGTCTCGTAACTTCTGTCTATCGCATGATACATAAAATTAGAACCTCCAGCTTGATCGCATATGTGAATGATAGGTTAGGACATTATATCACAGATGGGCGCAATGGGCAATTGTACATTCGATTGTACATTCTTGGTATCTATGATATAATCATACGTGCAACTATGTATACGGAGGATTGACATGAAAAAACTACTATTATTGTTGCTCGTAGCGTCGCTGTGCGCGCTGACCGCGTGCGGCGGAGATAAAGACGCGGGCGCGGCCAACGTACCCAACGAGCCTTCGCCCCCGCCTGTCAAGGATACCGTGGATACAACCGATACAGCCAAGGTCACTGACGCCACTACGCCTGAACCTGAACCTGAACCTGAGCCTAAACCCGCGCCTGTCGAAGCCACCGACGCACCCATCGACAACGGCGAGACATACATCGGCATGATGGAACAATCGTACGACGGCAACAACATCTGTGAGATCCCCATGATCCTGTACGATGGGGAGAATCCGCAGCTTGCGGTGTACAACGGACACAATCCCGAGATCGACAGCCTCAACAACGCCGTCAAGTCGGGCGTCATGCAGATGTACAACAACTTCACGCCCGAGGGCGACGACGGTCGCATCGAGATCCGCGCCTATCCGTTCACGAGTGAGCG
Source organism: uncultured Eubacteriales bacterium (assembly GCA_964412285.1). Classification (GTDB taxonomy): domain Bacteria; phylum Bacillota; class Clostridia; order Monoglobales; family CAYZNM01; genus CAYZNM01. The sequence continues at coordinate 6,008 of CAYPOE010000101.1, forward strand.
CTACTTGCAATTTGTGATCACGCACGTCGAATACCCGACCTACGGTACTGACGGCGAACTGTACTCGTACAACTTTGACAAACAGGCCAACGCATTCCTCAACCTTGGCGACGTGATGGCCGATATGGGCATAACGACCCAGGACGTCACGGACGCAGTGGGACAACTCCATCAGCCCGAGTACGACGGCGAAACCGTCGGAGAGGTCGACGTCGCAGGATTTCTGATGCAGCCCGACGGACTCGTACAATTGTTGCTCTATGTAACCGTAGAGATACCCGGCGCCGAACCGTGGAGGTATTTCTACTGCTATACGCCGTCACTCAAAGAACTCATCCACATGAATGCGCAGTGTCTGTTCGACCCCTCTGATATGGATCAGATGGATCCGCCGCTGTCGTACCAGGGCGGCGAAACCGCATCATTTTTGCAACCCGTGTTTGATACCGAGGGACTCGACGATCTGGGCGGCGGCAGATACAGCGCGGACGGCGTGGTGTTCTACGAGATTGGGACGCTGCTCGGCGGACAGTATTTGGACAACGATGGACTCCAGGCGTGGATGACCGATCGTTATGCGCAGACTGGCGTGACGATCCGCGACGCAAAGGCACGCGACGATACCGCGCTGTCGCAGCAGTTGACGCATCCCGCGCGGCGCGTCAGCTACACCATGGGCTCGAATGAGGATACCGTACTGTGCGACGACGCCGTCGTATACACCGACACCGCCGTATATATCCTGCACACGCAAGTGGCCGCCGACTTCTACGACGAATACAAAGAAGACATCGACCGCCGATTGGGTACAATCTGGTTGCAGTAGCAAAGCCATCCATGCGGGCGTAGGATGCAAGTGCATTGTCCTGATATCGTTATATCATTATATCATTTATATCCCAAATACGATGATCGCCACGCCGCACAGCGTAATCGACAGCCCCGCGAGCGCGTGAACGTAGCGTTCCATGCGCTTGATGGGCAACAGATTGATGCCCTTGAGTACGACGAGCGTCGCAACGAGCATGGTACCCATGGTGCAGACTGCGAAGCACGACGTCACAAGTACCAATGTGCCAACGCTGTGGCTGACCGCAGGATACATCAGAATCGGAATCAACGGTTCGCACGGGCCGAGTACGAAGAGTACGAACAGCGCCCAGAACGTCGTGATCTTGTGCGTATGCTTCTTGGCGTGGTGCGCATGTTCGACATGGCTGCCGTCTGATAGTGTGTGGTGATGCGGCTTGTTCTGGATCGCCTTGACGACGCCCCAAATTGTATAGACTGCGCCGAATGCGATCAAAAACCAGACCGCGATGTCGCCGCGCCACGACTCGATGTCGACGAGCGACGACAGCGCCGATCCGACGCCGATGCCCACGAATCCCAGTACCACCGAACTCAGCACGTGTCCGAGGCCGCAGATGAGTACGACCCAGATCGTGCGGCGCAACGTCCAGTGGTTCGCCTTACTCATAGCGACGAATGGCACATAGTGGTCGACGCCGATGAGCGTATGTACTGTACCGATGAAGATCGCCGTGCTCAACAATAAACCCAATTCATTTGTCATTGACTGTTTATACCCCCGTATCTTGCATACATTTGGATTCCCGATCCGTCTCAGCCTACACGAACCGCAACCGCAGCTCGGACTTGCGCGCGACAGAATCGGGAACATCCTATAAATTATACACTTCACGGGGATCGTTGTCAAGACCAAGCCGGCCGCGCGCCGTCAAACGCACGGGCGGCGTCGCGTCATCGGGATACGGCCTGTTTGATGTCGTCGATGATCTCGAGGATGCGCAGCTTGTACGTCACGCTGTCGGTCTCGGCGATGCGCATCGCACCATCACCCGCCGCCTCGCGGAGTTGCGCGCTCGACGGCGCGGGCATCGCCGCCCCCTCGCCGTTGAAACAGAGTTGCGGGAACAGTACGCAGAACCAGTTCTTACCCGCAGCTTCGCCGAGTCGCACGCGTACGGCCTGATACGTACCCGCAGGCAGCGTGACGTCGCCGTATCGTGTGGTTGGGAAGTTGCCTGGGCCGACGCTGACCGTCGCGCTGTAGTCCATACCGTGCGCGCGCAGCGTATCTGTCGCGATGGTGCGGATCTCGTCGGTGCGCCCGTTGATGTAGTGGAGTGCATCGTCGGCGTTGTCGACGGGCATGTCGCCGAGGTATTGCGCGATTGCGTCGCGTACGGCGAGTTTGACGGCTTGATCGGCGTCGCTGTCGCTATTGGCGACGACGTGTAGACGCACGACGCTCTCGGCGAGGCGACGCTGTTCGGCGACGACGCCGCTTCCAAACAGGTACATGCCGCAGAGCGCGCAGAGTACCGCGTAGAGTAGGATGCGTTTTATCGGGAGTCCGCGAAATCGGGTCATGAGTGTTTTCATAGTAACTAAAGTATTACCGATATTC
>CAYPOE010000102.1:0-8343 GCA_964412285.1 uncultured Eubacteriales bacterium
CAATCCCTTGACAAAAAATATTTTATCGTGTATAATCTATGTGAATGAACAAAGGCGTTCATCAGATAAACGAATATGCGAATGTATTTCGTGCGATTCGTATTATGTGATGAGCGCCTTTTTGTGCAATTGCATCATAAGGGGAGGTTTACGATGAGAGAAGGTCAAATCAGGATACCGTCAGGCTGCGCCATATCGGGATTGATCGACAGGACGGGCAAGCGCATGAACGGCGAGGCCATCATCCAATCCATATCCGTCATGCATGACCGTTCCAACGGCTTAGGCGGCGGATTCGCCGCGTACGGCATCTATCCTGCATACAAGGACTACTACGCCTTTCATATATTCTACGATACGCCCGCGTCCAAGCGCGCGTGCGAGGAGTTTTTGGAACGTCACTTCGACGTCATTAACCTATCCAAGATCCCCACGCGCAAGATCAAAGAGATCACTGACGAACCGCTGATCTGGCGCTATTTTCTGACGCCGCTGCCGACAAAACTCTCTGACAGCCAGCTCGACGAGCGTGAATTTGTCGCAAAGTGCGTGTTCCGCGTCAATACGCAGATCAACGGCGCGTACGTATTTTCGAGCGGCAAGGACATGGGTGTATTCAAAGCCGTAGGATATCCCGAAGATGTGGGACGATTCTATCGTTTGGAGGAGTACGAGGGCTACTGTTTCACGGCGCACGGTCGATATCCGACCAATACGCCGGGTTGGTGGGGCGGCGCGCACCCGTTTGCGCTGCTCGATTACTCCGTGGTACATAACGGCGAGATCTCCTCCTACGATGCAAACCGCCGCGCGATCGAGATGTACGGCTATACCTGCACATTGCAGACCGATACTGAGGTCATCACGTATATCGTCGACTATCTGCACAGGAAGAAAGGGCTTACGCTCAACGAAATCGCCGCCGTGATCGCCGCGCCGTTCTGGCAGACCATCGAGTACATGTCGCCGGATCAACGCGCGACGCACGAGTATCTGCGCAACGTCTTTGCGTCGCAGCTCATCACCGGCCCGTTCTCGATTCTCGTCGGCTTCGACGGTGGGTTAATGGCGTTGAACGATCGGCTCAAACTGCGCAGCATGGTCGTCGGCGAGAAAGACGACATCGTCTACATCGCCAGCGAGGAAGCGGCGATTCGGATGATCCAGCCCGATTTGGATCGCGTATGGTCGCCCAAGGGCGGGGAACCCGTGATTGTGCGCTTGAACGGAGGTGCGTAAGTATGGCGATACACGTTTTGTATCCTGAGTATGAAGTCGTAAGAAACTATGACCGATGCATCGTTTGCAGGGCCTGTGAACGGCAGTGTGCCAACGCAGTACACGAGTATGTAGACGACGTGAATAAAATGGTGGCCGACGACGCCAAATGCGTCAACTGTCACCGCTGCGTATCGCTCTGTCCGACGCGCGCATTGAAGATCGTCAGGAGCGACAACACCTATAAAGCCAACGCCAACTGGAGCGGCAAGACGATGAACGAGCTCTATCGGCAGGCGAACAGCGGCGGCGTGTTGCTGTCCAGCATGGGCAATCCAGAGGATTACCCAGTTTACTTTGATAGGATTCTGCTCAACGCCTCACAGGTCACCAATCCATCGATCGATCCGTTGCGTGAGCCGATGGAGACCAAGGTGTTCCTCGGTGCGAAACCGCAGCACGTCGAGCGCGATGGCGACGGCAACATCGTCACACATCTGCCGCCGCATCTGACGCTCTCGATGCCCGTGATGTTCAGCGCGATGAGCTATGGCTCAATCAGCTACAACGCGCACGAGAGCCTTGCGCGCGCGGCCGAGGAACTCGGCATTCTGTATAACACAGGGGAGGGCGGTCTGCACGAGGATTTCTATCGTTTCGGCAAGAATACGATTGTACAGGTCGCATCGGGACGGTTCGGCGTGCATCCTGATTATCTAAGCAGCGGCGCGGCCATTGAGATCAAGATGGGGCAAGGCGCAAAGCCCGGGATCGGCGGACATCTGCCGGGCGCCAAGATTGTGGGCGACGTATCGCGTACACGCATGATCCCCGAGGGCAGCGACGCCATCTCCCCCGCGCCGCACCACGACATCTATTCCATTGAGGATTTACGGCAATTGGTATTCTCGCTCAAAGAAGCGACAAACTATCAAAAGCCCGTCATTGTCAAGATCGCGGCCGTGCATAATGTATCGGCGATCGCGAGCGGCATCGCGCGCAGCGGCGCGGACATCATCGCCATTGACGGTTTCCGCGGCGGTACGGGCGCGGCGCCGACACGGATCCGCGACAACGTCGGCATCCCGATTGAACTCGCACTCGCCAGCGTCGATAAACGTCTACGCGACGAGGGTATACGCGATAACATTTCTATCGTGGTAGGTGGCAGCATTCGCAGCAGCGCCGATATTGTAAAGGCCGTCGCATTGGGCGCGGACGCCGTATATATTGCCACAGCAGCGCTATTGGCATTGGGCTGCCACCTATGCCGAAGCTGTCACGGCGGTAAATGCAACTGGGGTATCGCGACACAGGTACCCGAATTGGTCAGGCGGCTTAACCCTGACATCGGCTACCAGCGTCTTACGAATCTCTTAACCGCATGGCGGCATGAGATCAAAGAGATGATGGGCGGTATGGGCATCAACTCCATCGAAAGCCTCAAAGGCAACCGGCTGATGCTGCGCGGCGTGGGTATGACGCAAAAGGAACTCGACATTTTAGGCATTCAGCACGCAGGGGAATAATATGAGTGACATTTTATACCAAGGCAAGTCCAAGATCATCTGCAAGGGCGAGGACGACAACAGCTACCTCATCCGCTACAAAGATACCGCTACGGCCTTCAACGGCGAAAAGAAAGAGGAACTCTCAGGCAAAGGCAAACTCAACGCCGAAATCTCCAACATCATTTACGCGTATCTTGCGGACAATGGCATAAAGACGCACCTGCTCAAAGTGGTCGACGATACCTCTGTTTTGGTGCGCAAAGCCGAGATTGTCATGGTCGAGGTCATCGTGCGCAACGTCGCCGCCGGGAGTTTCTCTAAGAAATATGGCATACCCGAAGGTACTGCGCTTCATAATACCATTGTGGAGTTCAGCCTCAAGAGCGACGCGTTGGGCGATCCCATGATCAACGAGAGCCAGATCACCGCCATCGGCATCGCGACGCAATGTGAACTCGACGATATGTCCGCGCAGGCACGTAAGATCAATGCGTTGCTGTGCGACCTATTCGCAAAGGTCGGCATACGCCTTGTGGATTTCAAGTTAGAGTTCGGCAGGGCGGATGGCGAAATGATCTTGTGCGACGAGATCTCCCCGGACTCCTGTCGTTTCTGGGATATGCGTACAGGCGAAAAGTTGGACAAAGACCGTTTCCGCCGCGACCTCGGCGACGTATTGGACGGATATAGGGATGTGCTCGGGAGGATCCAACATGTCAGACAGATATGAGAATCCGCTGTGCAAACGGTACGCAAGCCGCGAGATGCAGCGCATCTTTTCGGACGACAGAAAGTTCTCCACCTGGCGCGCACTCTGGGTAGCGTTGGCCGAAGCCGAACAGGAGTTGGGGCTGCCCATCAGCGCGGAACAGATCGCGGAGATGAAGGCGCATCTGCACGATATCAACTACGAGACAGCCGCCAAGAAAGAGGGCGAAGTTCGGCACGACGTCATGGCGCACATTCACGCGTACGGCGAACAGTGTCCGTTGGCCAAGCCCATCATTCACCTTGGCGCGACGTCGTGTTATGTCGGCGACAACACCGACCTGATCCTGATGCGTTCGGCATTGCTGCTGATTCGCAAGCTGCTCATCAACGCAGTGGCCAAACTCTACGCATTTGCCGAGCGGCACAAGGCGTTGCCTTGTTTGGCATATACGCATTTTCAAGCGGCACAGCCCACTACCGTCGGCAAACGCGCGACGCTGTGGATGCAGGATTTGTTGCTCGACCTCGAGCAGTTGGAGTTTACATTGGGTAGCCTCAAACTGCTCGGTTGCAAGGGTACGACAGGTACCGGCGCGAGCTTCTTATCGCTGTTCGACGGCGACCACCAGAAGGTTGTGACATTGGAACGCAAGATCGCCCAAAAGATGGGCTTTGATCAAGTATACGCGGTGAGCGGGCAGACGTATTCCCGCAAGATCGATCACTATGTGCTGTCCGTGTTATCGGGCATCGCGCAGAGCGCCGCGAAGTTCTCGAACGACGTCCGCCTACTCTCGCACCTAAAAGAGGTCGATGAACCGTTCGAGCAGGGACAGATCGGATCGTCGGCCATGGCATATAAGCGCAACCCGATGCGCAGCGAACGCATCGCGTCGTTGGCACGCTATATAATGACCGACGCATTAAACCCCGCGTTGACCGCGAGTGCGCAATGGTTTGAGCGTACGCTCGACGATTCGGCCAACCGGCGGATTGCGATCCCCGAGGCCTTTCTTGCCGTAGACGGCATACTGTCGCTGTACATCAATATCGTGGGCGGCTTGACCGTTTATCCCAAGATCATCGAGAAACACCTCAACGAGGAATTGCCGTTTATGGCCACAGAGAACATCCTGATGTACTGCGTCAAGAAGGGCGGCGACCGGCAGGCGCTGCACGAGCGCATCCGGCTGCATTCCGTCGAAGCTGCGAAACGCATCAAACAGGACGGCGGGGAGAATGATCTACTCGCGCGCATCCTCGACGATGCGGCGTTTGGGTTAACCGCCGCTGAAGTCGACGAACTGATGCGCCCTGAATTATTTACAGGCCGGGCAAAAGAGCAGACAGAGGAGTTCTTGACGGAAGCCGCGCCGTTGCTGAACGAGAACAAGGCGTTGTTGGGCGCGGACGTCCGCATCACAGTCTAAGGAGAAACGCAATGCTTACCGCAGTAGTAGGAATCAATTGGGGCGACGAAGGCAAAGGCCGTATGGTGGATTTGCTGTCTGCCGATTACGATATCATCTGCCGCTATCAAGGCGGCAACAACGCCGGTCATACGGTGATCAACGAGAAGGGCAAGTTTATCCTGAATCTATTGCCGTCGGGGATTCTGCGCGACGACGCCGTCAACGTCATGGGATGCGGCATGGTGATCGATATCGAGCATCTATGCGGCGAAATCCAGACGCTGCGCGACAAAGGTGTAAACGTTACCCCGGATACGCTCAAGATCAGCGATAAGGCATTGATCTGTATGCCGTATCATGTACGACAGGATATATTGGAAGAGGAGCGTCTTGCAGACAAGAAGTACGGCTCTACCCGCCGGGGCATCGCGCCCGCGTATGGCGACAAGTATATGAAGAAAGGGCTGCGCATAGGCGATCTACTCTCTCCGGGTACGCTCGCCCATAAACTGGCAGATATACTCGAATGGAAGCACATCGCGCTTGGCGGCTACGGTCAGGACAAACTGTCGCCCGAGTCCATGATGCAGTGGCTTCAAACATTCGGCCAGCCATTGCTGCCGTATATCTCCGATACAACAGAATATCTCAATCATGCCGCGCACCAAAACAAGCGTATCCTGTTTGAAGCGCAACTCGGCGCGCTACGCGATATTGATTACGGCATTTATCCTTATACCACGTCGTCGCAGACGTTGGCCGCTTACGCGCCGATTGGCGCAGGGGTTCCGGGCGTCAAATTGGACAGCGTGATCGGCATCATCAAAGCCTACTCGTCCTGCGTAGGCGAAGGGCCGTTCACAGCCGAACTGTTCGGCGAGGAAGCGTTGGCCTTGCGCGAAGCCGGTGCGGAGTACGGCGCGGCTACCGGCAGACCGCGCCGGGTCGGTGGCTTTGATATTCCGGCGAGTCGTTACGGCGTTCAGGTTCAGGGCGCCGACGCGCTTGCGTTGACCAAGTTGGATGTGTTATCGTATCTTGATAGGATTCCGGTATGTGTCGCCTACGAGATCGACGGCGTTCAAACGACGCAGTTCCCCACCGGCGACAGGCTGCTGCGGGCAAAGCCTGTATACGAATACGTAGAGGGATTCCGATCCGATATATCCGGCTGCCGCGCGCCGGGCGCATTGCCTGAAGCGGCGCGGCGATATGTAACGTATATCGAGAACGCCGTAGGCTGTCCGATACGCTACGTATCGGTGGGTGCGGGGCGGGATCAGTATATCGCGATGAGGTGAGTATTGAGTATGAAGAGGGTATACGTGAATGAAGCGTGGTGCCTCGGCTGCCATTTATGCGAATACTACTGCGCGTTCGCCGCAACCGGCGAAAAGGATATGGCGCGGGCGCTGAAAGATATACAAATCCATCCCAAGATACGCATCGAGGAAAAGGACGGCGTGAGTTTCGCCGTATCCTGCCGTCACTGCGCGGAACCTCTTTGTGTCAAAGGTTGCATCACCGGCGCGCTCACGATCAAAGACGGCGTAATAACCATTGATAGCGAGAGGTGCATCGGTTGCTATACCTGCATACTGTGCTGTCCGTACGGCGCGGTCAGTCCTTCCGATAGCGGAGCGGTACAAAAATGTGAGCTATGCATAAAGACCGTCGGCGGTACGCCTGCGTGCGTCAAAGGCTGCCCCAACGGCGCGATTGTATTCGAGGAAAGAGGGGAAATGGCGTGAGATATGTGATGATTGGAAACTCTGCCGCCGGTATCGGCGCAGTCGAGGGGATTCGCCAGGTAGATCAACAGGGCGATATGACTGTCATCAGCAGCGAACCGTACCACACCTATTCCCGCCCGCTGATCTCCTACCTCCTCCTCGGCAAGACCACTGAACAGAAAATGAAGTATCGCCCCGATAACTTCTATCGCGACCATGGCTGCACGCTGATGGCGGGCGTCAAGGTCACGGCTGTGGACGCGGTAGGAAAGCGTGTGACATTGGATAACGGGGGCGCGCTCCCGTATGACAAGTTGCTCGTCGCCACAGGTTCCGCACCTTTTGTGCCGCCGTTTGCCGGATTGGATACCGTACCGCAGCGTTTTACGTTCATGAGCCTCGACGACGCAAAGGCACTGGATGCCGCGCTTCAAAAAGACAAGCGCATACTCATCGTGGGCGCGGGACTCATTGGGCTAAAGTGTGCCGAGGGGATCTTGCACAAGGTGCGCGACGTCACGGTTGTGGATCTGGCGCCGCGTATCCTGTCGAGCATCTTAGATGACGACGGCGCGCAAATCGTACAGCGTCACCTCGAAGAGAAGGGCGTTGCATTCCGTCTGGGCACAGGCGTCAAACAGTTTGACGGAAACCGCGCCATGCTCGATAACGGCGATACGGTAGACTTTGATATACTGGTTATGGCGGTCGGCGTGCGCCCAAACACGGCGCTGCTCAAAGGGATCGCCGATATCGACAAGGGCATCATCGTCGACGATGCATCGCGAACGAGTGCGCCGGACATTTACGCCGCCGGAGATTGCACGCAGACGCGCGATATATCATGCGGGCAGAGCCGCGTGATGGCGCTGTTGCCCAACGCGTACATGCAGGGATATTGCGCGGGCGTCCATATGGCGGGCGGAGACGCTTGTTTTGATAAGGCGATACCGATGAATGCGATTGGCTTTTTCGGATTACATATCATAACGGCGGGTCGGTATGTCGGAGATGTGTATCGTGAGAGTGGCGGCGATCGTTATAAATGTCTGTTTTACAGCGACAATCGGTTCAACGGATATATCCTGATCGGAGACGTGGAGAAAGCGGGGATCTACACCAGTCTGGTACGCGAGCGGACGCCGTTGGATTCCATTGATTTCCCGCTCATCTGCGAAAAGCCAGGACTCATGGCGTTCACGAAACAAGTGCGCGGGCAAAAGTTAGGGGGTGTACGTACATGACTCTATCGGCCACAAACCTCGATTTTCGACAGCTCAACGGGCAGATTAAAGCCGCCCGGGGCGATGTGTGTATCAAAGATTGCTACGGACAGCGGTTTATTGGCAGCGGACTCAAAGAGAATGCCATTGCGATTCACGGTACGCCGGGCAATGCGTTGGGTTGCTATCTCGATGGGGCGACCATTGAGGTACATGGCAATGCGCAGGATGCAGTCGGCGATACGATGAACGGCGGCAGAATCATCATCCACGGTAATGCCGGGGATGCATTGGGATACGCCATGCGCGGCGGCAAGATCTTTGTGCGCGGCGACGCAGGCTACCGCACCGGTATCCACATGAAACAATATAATGATAAAAAGCCGGTCATCGTCGTCGGCGGCAAGGTCGGTAGTTTCCTCGGTGAATATCTGGCCGGCGGGCTGATCATCGTGCTGGGTCTAGCCAGCGAGGATGTGCCGGTCGGGAACTTCACGGGTACGGGACTGCATGGCGTGCGCATCTTGATTCGCAC
>CAYPOE010000103.1:0-8223 GCA_964412285.1 uncultured Eubacteriales bacterium
TCATGCTATACCATACCCCTTTTTTCTTTATTGTATCATGCCGTGTGCATTGCGTCAAGTACCGTTTTGCATAACCGCGTAAATACCGTGGGCTTGCACAGCTGTCGGATATAGATCTGCAACATTTTATCAATAACGTTGCAAATGCCATTAACGTTGCAAATGCCGATGCAGAACCGCAGGGAAGTCATCCCCCTGCGGTTTGCGACGTTGGATTGCGTGTTTTGTATGTTCATGCGTTTTGTTGTATACGCATCTCACGCGCACATTGACAAAAGCAGGGGTCTTACATTATAATGGTAGATGATGGGTAATACTATGAGTACGTATCCGTCGTGTCGCATATGCGCGACACATCACCGTGAACCTCGACATTTTTCTCGATATTGAGTTAACAGAAAATGAGACCTATTCGTAAGGCACGAATCATCAGCATCTTTGTCATCCTGTCGGCGGGATTGTTGGTCTGTTGGGCTGTATTCACGATGAGTGGCCCCAAGCAGTCCGATGCATCCACATGGAAGCCATTCACGCTCGGCGGCGCGGAAGTCCTATTCCCCGCCAAACCCAACGAACATGCATCCAACAACATCGTCGAGGGCGGCATCAGCGACGTCAAGATGCTCGCACTTGAGCGGCTTGGCTTGGGGTACGCGCTGAGCTGCGCCGTATATCCCGAGGAGGACTTCGACGCCTACACCGACGAAGAGATGAATGCCATCGTCACGAACATCGTCGAAGATTTCGCGTTCAAATCCGGTACGGGCGGACGCGTCATTGATACGCACACCAGCGACGTGCAGGGCGTGTTTGCCAAGGACGCGTTGATCTACACGCGCATCGAGGACGTCAACGTCAGCATCTACCTCCGCGTGCTGATACACGGCGACAGCGTGTATAAGGCGACGGTATCGACCTACGGCACGCTCGACCCCGACAAGATGTGGACGCGTGCGTACCCGTTTATCACGAATATCGCATTGCGATAGCAATCGCCCCGAATCACCCCCACACTACGGCATGGGACAATCCTCGGTCGAGGTCGTATGCCGTATTGTGTTATCTACATAATCTATGTTATAATAATAGAGCAAGCTACTTCAACGATGACGTGTGATGACGTACTGTGACGTACGATGACTCTATGATATGACTATTACCGAAATCGTCGGCTTCATGCTGCAATCGGGCAGCATCGACAATACATTTGCGGCCGCCGCGTCCGACGACTTGGCCGAGGGCATCCGTATGCACCGCATCATTCAGAAGAATGAGCGCGAACGTCCGAATACCGACTACGCCGACGAGGTACCGCTCGAAGTCGTCTGGCGTTTGGACGACGGCAGCGAGTGGACATTGACAGGGCGCTGCGACGGCGTACTCACGCAGACGCGCGACGCATATGTCGCGCACTGCTTCGACGCACAGTCGTTGCACGACGCGCACAACGCTGTTATGCACGACGGCGACGTCCCGCGCTTCGACCCCGATACGCATACGTCGCCGCAAGATCTGTCCGTATGGCGTACGTTGCCGTACGCGCCGCCGTCGGACGACGACGTAGTCGTCTACACGATCGACGAGATCAAGCCGTGCCAGGAGATCGACGACCTCACCGAACCCGTATCCATGTCGCACGTCGGGCAGGGACTGTTCTACGCCTATATCCACGCGCACCTCAACGGCTACAGCACGTTGCGGCTGCGGCTCACGTACTATCAGCGGCAGACGCAGCGATACAAGCACCTCTACGTCGCCTACGACAAAGAGGCAGTCTACGATTTCCTCTATCCCATCGTCGAAGGGTACGCACAGTGGCTGAGCGTACTCCAACGCCACGCCGCACTCCGCGACATGAGCGGCGCGACACTCGGATTCCCGTACGGCGCGTTCCGCAAGGGACAGCGCGCGCTCGCAGGCGCAGTCTATCGCGGCATCGCGAACAGTACGCGCGGCTACATCTGTGCGCCAACGGGTACGGGTAAGACGATGGGCGTACTGTTTCCCGCCGTCAAGGCGCTCTGCGAACGCAAGTGCGAGCGCGTGTTTTACCTGACGGCCAAGACGATCGGCCGCAGCGTCGCGCAACGCGCGATGACGGATCTGCACGAGGCGGGCGCGTGCATCAAGAGCGTCGTGATCTCGGCCAAAGAGACTGCCTGTATGCTCGACAAGCCGTCGTGCAACCCCGAGACCTGCTCGTACGCCGACGGCCACTACGATCGCAACCGCGACGCACTCATCGACTGCATCTCGAACGAGTACAACCTCACGCGCGACGTGATCCACGCCTACGCGAAGAAGCATCACATCTGCCCGTTCGAGTTTTCGCTCGACTTGTCGCTCTACTGCGACGTGATCATCTGCGACTACAACTATCTATTCGACCCCAAGGTCTACCTCAAACGGTTCTTCGATGAGAGCAATGGCAAGCCCTACGCGTTCCTCGTCGACGAGGCGCACAACCTACCCGACCGCGCGCGCGAGATGTATTCGGCCCAACTGTCGCGGTCGCAGTTCGACGTAATCGACGACACCTATTCGGTATCGTTGCGCGACGCCGCGCGCATCATCGTCGAACAGTTCAACGAATTCGAGGACGGCGCAGTCATGGACGAGCAGCCGTCGTCGTTTACCAATGCGGTATCCGCGTTCGCAGGCGTGGCGTACAGTTTTCTGCTCCGACGCTTTGACGATACGTTGCTGCAACTCTACTTCGATGTGCTGTCCTACACGCGCATCAGCGAGCTTTACGACGAGAACTATCGCACGTATGTCAAGCAAGACAAGGCCGATCGATTCGGCGGCCAAGCACACCGTGTCGGTGGCGTGGACGACGTGACGCTGCGGCTGTACTGCGTCGACGTCGCGCCGTTCATCCGCCGCTGCACCGAACGCGGGCGGTCGATCGTCTACTTCTCGGCGACGCTGATCCCCAACGACTACTACATCCGCATGACGGGCGGCGAGGCCGACGACCCCTACCTCGCGATTCCCAACCCATTCCCGCGCGAGAACCTCTGCCTCTCCGTCGCCGACGTCGCGACGACCTACGCCGCGCGCGAACGCACGGCTCCGCAGGTCGCGCAGCTGCTCGAGACCTTCACGGCGCACGAGGGCAACTACATGATCTTCTTTCCATCGTACGCCTACATGCGCACGGTCGCACAGCACTACGGCGCGCCGTTCGTCATGCAGTCACAGCGCGACGGGTTGAGCGAGCGTGAAGCGTTGCTGCGGCGGTTCGCCGACGAGGACGGCGTGACCGCGTTCTGTGTACTCGGCGGCTCATTCGGCGAGGGCGTGGACATACAGGGACTGCGTGGCGTGGCGGTCGTCACGGTCGGATTGCCCATGGTCTGCATCGAGAACGACATCATCCGCGACCTGTTCAACGATCGCGGCGACGATGGGTTCGCGGTCGGATACATGTACCCGGGCTTCAACAAAGTATTGCAGGCCGCAGGACGGCTGATCCGTTCCGAGACGGATCGCGGTGCGGTACTGCTGATTGATTCGCGGTTCTCCCGCGCCGACTACGCGGCGCTGTTCCCGCGACACTACCAAGGCGCGTGGCGCGTACGTTCGCCCGGGCAGTTACAATACGCTTTAGATCATTTTTATCACGGAGGGAATACATGACAATCTTAGATGGCAAGGCGACAGCGGCGGCGATTCGCGCCGAAGCGGCAGTCAAAGTGGCGGCAAAGAAGGCGGCAGGACAGCCGTGCGGACTCGCCGTCGTACTCATCGGCGAGAACCCCGCTTCCGTCGTCTACGTGCGACAGAAGCGCAAGGCGTGCGAAGAGGCGGGCATTGATTTCGTGCTCAAAGAACTCCCCGCCACGATCGCACAGGACGAAGCCTTGGCCGTAGTCCATCAACTCAACGCAGACGCAAGCATCACGGGCATACTCTTGCAGATGCCACTGCCCAAAGAGAGTACGATTGACGTACACGTGTTGCAGAACGCAGTCGTATTCGAGAAGGACATCGACGCACTGTCGACGCTGTCGGCGGGCGGCGTACTCACAGGCAAGCCGCATTTCCTGCCCTGCACGCCGTACGGCGTCATGGAAATGTTGGGGCGATATAACATCGCGGTCGAGGGCAAGCATGTCGTCGTGATCGGGCGCAGCATCTTGGTCGGCAAACCCGTCGCATTGCTGTGTCAGGCGGCCAACGCGACGGTTACGATGTGCCACTCGCGCACCGTGGATCTACCGAGTATCACAAAGCAAGCCGACATCCTGATCGCGGCCGTCGGCGTACCCGAGATGATCACGGGCGACTACATCAAAGAGGGCGCAGTCGTCATCGACGTCGGCATCAACCGTACGCAGCGCGAGGGTATGAAGGATAAACTCGTCGGCGACTGCCACTACGAATCGTGCGCAGCCAAAGCGAGCGCGATCACCCCCGTACCCGGCGGCGTAGGCCCCATGACCGTCGCTATGCTGATCAAACAGTTGGCCGATGCATAAACGGGTGACACTATGAAAAAGTGTTTGGTATTATCCGTGACGGCAGGACAGGGGCATCACTCGTGCGGCAAGGCCGTCTGCGACTACTTCAACGCGCACGGCGTCGAGACCGTCATGATCGATACGCTACGCTACATCAATCCGCTGATTTCGCACGCGGTCGCCAACGGCTACCTCGTCGCGACAGAGTATTCACCGCCACTCTACGGCAGTATGTACCGTTTGGCCGAAAAACGCCGCCCGCGCGAACGTGGCGACGCGTTGGCCAAACTCGCATCCATGATCCTCAAGGGCAACCTGCTCAAGTACATCAACGAGTACGACCCGCAGGTCATCGTCTGTACGCATGTGTTCTCCGCGTATCTGCTGACGACACTGGGTCTGTCACATATCATCAAGGTCGGCATCGTCACGGACTTCACGATTCATCCGTTCTGGGAGACGACGCACATGGACTACTACGTCACGGCGTCGGAACTCCTGAACCTGCAACTCATCAAGAAGGGCATCTCGCCTGATAAGGCGCTGCCGATCGGCATCCCAATCCGCGATCGCTTCAATCAACGTATGTCGCGCGCCGAGGCGTGTGCCCAGCTCGGCATCGAGAACAAGGAAACGCTGCTCATGATGAGCGGCTCAATGGGCTATGGCAACATGGTACGCAGCGTGGAGAAGATCGACGCGCTGTCACACGACTTCCAGATCCTCGCCGTATGCGGCAACAATGCCGACGCCCAACGCCGCATCGAGTCCATTCCGCGCCGACATGATATATACGCTTACGGATATGTCGATACTATAGACGTCATGATGGACGCGGCAGACATCTTGATCACCAAGCCCGGCGGTCTCTCGACGAGCGAGGCCATGGCCAAGGGCGTGCCGATCGTTCTGACCACGCCCATCCCGGGGCAGGAGAATCGCAACGTCGAGTTCTTGCTCAACAACGGCCTCGCCATGATGTCGTCGCCGACTACGCCGATCGACGAGTGCGTCTATCAACTGTTCAGCGAACCCGGGCGACTCACGCGTATGCGCGAAGCACTCGAGCATTACGGCAAGCGCAATGCAAATCAGGCATTGTTCGAGAAGGTCATTCTGCAAGGCAGCTTGTCATGAAGATATGAGAAGACGCGATATACACGCAGCATATAAAAGATGCGATGTATATTCGCGTATATATTGAAATTCAAGATATGAATTTATGAAGAGATTGTCCATGGCGGTTATGGCGTTGGTCTGTGCGCTGTTGCTTGTCACGCTGTCGTCGTGCGAGTATATCACCGCGTATCTGCTCAAGGACGTGGAGCTGCCCGAGGTCTCGGCGTCTCCGTCCCCGACTCCCACCCCTACGCCGACCCCCGTCCCTACGCCTGATCCCAACGCCATCGGGCGCACGTACGGCATCGATCTGCTCCAGCGCACCGACATCATGCCTGCAAGCGGCGGTACGCTGCGCATTGCCGCGCTGTTTCCCGATACGCTCAACCCGCTGATCACGGAGTACGACTACAATCAACGGATGCTGTCGCTCGTCTTTGACCCGCTGTTTCGTGTCGACAAGACGCTGCAACCCGCCGGCGTCATCGCCGAGGACTGGCGCTTCTCCGTCGACGGACGTACGCTGACCGTCACGATCCGTCCAGATCTTACATGGCACGACGATACACCCGTCACGGCGGCCGACGTCGTCGCGTCGCTCGAACAGGCGCGGTATTCGCCCAACGCCAATTACGCCAACGCGCTATCCAACGTCGAGAGCATCGCGCATCAGGATCATGCCGTGATCCTCAAACTATTCGCGCCGCAGTCGGGCATTGTCAGCCTACTCGGCATTCCCATCGTCAAGGCGGATGCGGCGGGGGTATCCGAGGGATTTACGCCCATCGGCACGGGGCCGTACAGGGTCAAGGAGATCCGGCGTGACGTCATCCAACTCGAGCGCAGCACATCGGATCGTCACGGGCGGTTGCGCCCGTACATCGACGCCATACACGTGGCGTTGCTGCCCAACACCGACGCAATGCACTTCTTGTACGAGTCGCGCATCGTGAGCTTCACCTACACCGATATGTTTGACATCGCGACCTACGCGGCGAGTACCAAGAACCGCATCACACCGTACGACACCAACGGCTTTGTGTTCATCGGGTTGAACTTTGACCATCCAGCGCTGTCGCAGCTCACGGTACGGCGCGCGTTCGCACAAGCCATCGACCGCGATACGCTGTGCAACGAGGTGCTGCTCGGCGACGCATACGCCGTCGACGGTTTTTTGTCGTCCGAATGGTGGATGTTCGAGCCGACTGCGCGGCGGTACGATTACGATACGACGATCGCCAAGGGATTGCTAAATAACGCCGGGTATGAGTCGCTCGAACTCAACATGGCCGTGTCATACGGCAATCGTACGCATGAATTGCTCGCGCAGCGCATCGCGGGATACCTCGCGCGCATTGGTGTGACCGTCCACATCATCCCCATCGATTCGTCGATGATGGAGTACGCCGTGAGCACGGGCGCGTACGACCTGTACCTCGGGCTGCTCAACGTATCGCCCGACGCCGACGTCATGGCGCTGTTGCGCCACACGGCGACGACGGCGCAGTCGCGCGCAGGTCTGTTGAGCGACATGGAGATGGTGTTTCAGCCCATGTGGGATCAGCTCAGCCGTCAGACTTCTGACGAGGCGCGCGCGCGTATCTATAACCGCATCAACAGCGCGATAGTCGAGCAGTTGCCGTGCATCCCGCTGTACTACGAGATCGGCTACATGTTGCACGACGAATCGCTGTTTCCGCGCGTAACGTCGCCCTACGGCGTGTTCGCCGACATACCGCTCTGGCATATCTACAATGCGCCTACAGATGCGCCTACAGATCCTGCAGCAGAGCCAGACACAGATCCAGAGACAGAATAAGATTATACACATCAGATGAGTCGAGGTTTTAATATGAGCATTGCCATATACAATGATGAGAGGGCCGTCAAGCATACGGGTACCGTCGCCCTCGTGGGCAGACCCAACGTGGGCAAGTCGACGCTGCTCAACGCCGTCGTCGGCGAGCACGTGTCGGCGGTATCCAACCGTCCGGGTACGACGCACGAACAGGTGCGCGGCATCCTGACGCTACAGGCGATGCAAGCCATCTTCGTCGATACACCGGGCATCCACCGCGGCCACGGCGGCAGCCGCGACTCGCGTGAGGCACAGCACGGCGCGTATGAGTCGGATTGCATGATCTACATGGTCAGTGCCGCGACGAGACAGCTCGAGTCCGACCTCTACACGGTCAGACGTTTCGCAGAACAGCGACTCATCGTCGTGATCAACAAGGTCGACCGCATCGACAAACTCGCGCTGCTGCCCATCATGTCTGCCATGCACGACGCGTGCGGCGACGCGCCCATCTTACCGCTCTCCGCGCACGCGCTCGACGACTACGCACGGCAAGCGCTGCACGGGTTGCTCTACGACGCGTTACCCACAGGCGACTTCATCTTCCCCGCCGACGAGTATACCGACCGCACCATGCGCGAACTCGCGGCCGACTTCATCCGTGAGCAGATCTATCTCCACATACGCGGCGAGGTACCCCACGGCGTGACAGTCGAGATCCTGACGTTCCGCGAATCCGATCCGATACACATCGACGCCATCATACATTGCGCCAAGGACGCGCACAAGGGCATCCTGATCGGCAAGGGCGCAGGTATGTTGAAGTCCATCGGCACCGCC
>CAYPOE010000104.1:0-8138 GCA_964412285.1 uncultured Eubacteriales bacterium
CGCGCGCCATCCCTGAAATCGACGGCTTCAAGCCCGCGCACCGCAAGTTGCTCTACACGATGTACAACATGGGGCTGCTTACAGGCGCGCGCACCAAGTGCGCCAACATCGTCGGACAGACCATGCGGCTCAATCCGCACGGCGAACTCGCGATCTACGACACCCTCGTGCGTCTGACTACGGGCAACGAGACGCTCTTGCACCCGTTCATCGACAGCAAGGGCAACTTCGGCAAGCAGTATTCACGCGATATGGCCTACGCCGCCTCGCGTTATACCGAGGCCAAGCTCGCGCCCCTCTGCAAGGAACTCTTCACGGGCATCGACAAGAACGCCGTCGATATGCAGGACAACTACGACAGCACGATGAAGGAACCTACGCTGCTCCCGACGTCGTTCCCCAACATCCTCGTGTCGCCAAATCAAGGCATCGCGGTCGGTATGGCGTCGAACTTTTGTTCGTTCAACTTGAAAGAGGTCTGCGATACCGCGATTGCGTTGATCAAAAACCCCGGCGCACACATCGCCGACACACTGCTCGCGCCCGACTTCTCGACGGGCGGCGCGCTCGTGCGCGACGACAAGACGCTGCGCAGCATCTACGAGACAGGGCGCGGTTCGATCACGGTGCAAAGCGTCTGGACGTACGACAAGAAGCACGGCTGCATCGACGTGACCGAGATCCCATTTACGACGACGGTCGAGGCCATCATCGAGAAGGTCACAGAACTCGTCAAAACGGGCAAGATCCGCGAGATCAACGACATCCGCGACGAGACCGACCTGCACGGCCTCAAGCTCACGATCGACCTCAAGCGCGGCGCCGACCCCGACAAACTCATGGCGCGGCTGTTTAAGTCTACGCCGCTGTCCGACACGTTCGGCTGCAACTTCAACCTGCTCATTCGCGGCGAACCCAAGGTACTCGGCATACGCGAGATCCTGCACGAGTGGACGCAGTACCGCGTCGGCTGCGTGCGCCGTACGATCGAGTACGACATACGGCACAAGACGCGGCAACTGCATCTGTTGCAGGGACTCGAGAAGATTCTGCTCGACATCGACCGCGCGATTGCGATCATACGCGGCACGGAGTCGGACGACAAAGTCGTCCCCAACCTCATCGACGGCTTCGGCATCGACCAAGAGCAAGCCGAGTACGTCGCCGAGATCCGACTGCGCAACATCAATAAGCAGTATATCCTGAACCGCATCGGTGAGATCGAGTCGCTGCTCGACGAACTCGCCAACCTCCGCGCGACCGCCGCCGATGACAACAAGATCAAGGCACTCATCGTCAAAGAGTTGCAGGCTGTCTCCAAGGTGTACGGCAAGCCGCGCCGCACGAAAATCGTCGACAAAGCCGAGTATGTGGAGGATATTGCCGAGGAAATACCCAACTACAACGTACGCGTGATCCTCACGCGCGACGGCTACATCAAGAAGGTGCCGCTGACTGCATTGCGCAACAATCCCGAGCATAAGCTCAAGGAGGGCGACGTCATCGTACGTACCTACGAGTGCGACAACACGGCGGATCTGCTCGTGTTTACCGACAACGCCTGTGTCTACAAGGCCGCGCTCAGCGAGTTGCCCGACGGACGCGCGGCGGCGTTGGGCGAATACCTGCCGTCGACGTTGGGCTTCGCCGAGGGTGAGGGGTACGTCGGCGCGGTCGTGACCGACTACACGGGCGACGTACTCTTCCTCTACGCCAACGGCAAGGCGTCGCGTATCACGCTGTCGTCGTACGCGACCAAGCAGCGCCGCCGCAAGCTGCTCAAGGCGTACAACGATACATCGCCGCTCGTCGGCGTGTTTCATCTGCCGACGCCGACAGAAACTGCCGAGGGCAACCGCATCTCGTACGACGCAAACGACAGCCGCCAGCCCGATTCCGATGCCGCGCACTGCGTATTGCTGCGTACGGTAGGCGGTAAGGCGTTGGCGTGTCCGCTGTCGCTGCTCACGCCCAAGCCTACGCGCGACGGCGCGGGCGTGGTCGTCATCACGCTGCGCGGCGACGATACCGTCGCCTCGGCGACGCTGCACGACGCGCCCGACGTCAAAGAATACGTCACCAAGACCATCCCGCGTGCAGGGCGCATGATCCAACTCAAGATCGATGCATAATCAAAGGCATAATCACGCACTGTACGTCCACATACCGTTCTGCTTGCGCCGCTGCGCGTACTGCGACTTCCCGACGCACGCGGGGCGGCTGTCCGACCTCGACCGCTATGTACAGCGACTCTGCGACGACGTCGTTGCGCTGTCGCCCACGACGTTGGAGACGGTGTACGTTGGCGGCGGCACGCCGTCGCTGCTGTCCGCGACACAACTCGGGCGCATCATGGATGCGTTGCGGTCACACCACACGTTGGCGCATGACTGTGAGATTTCGATCGAGTGCAACCCCGCCACCGCCGACGACGACAAGTTGCGTGGCTACGCGGCGTGCGGCGTCAACCGCATCAGCATCGGGATGCAGTCGGCGAACGACGATATGCTGCGTACGTTGGGGCGGCTA
The DNA here is from genome assembly GCA_964412285.1 of uncultured Eubacteriales bacterium. Taxonomy (GTDB): domain Bacteria; phylum Bacillota; class Clostridia; order Monoglobales; family CAYZNM01; genus CAYZNM01. Next base: position 2,530 of record CAYPOE010000104.1, read on the forward strand.
CACAGCCACGCCGATACAGTCCGTACCGTGGGCATCGCGCACAAGTACTTCGGCAACGTCAGTCTCGATCTGATGCTGGGTCTGCCGCACATGGACATGCCTCTGCTGTGTGATACCATCGATGCAGCAATCGCACTCGAGCCGACGCATGTATCGTACTACGGCTTGCAGGTCGAGGCGGGTACACCGTTCGATGCGCCGCAGATCGTCGATGCGTTGCCCGACGAGGACGGCGAGCGCGCGCAGTATTGGTATGCGTCCGATACGTTGGCCGCGCGCGGGTATGCGCCGTACGAGATTAGCAATGCGGCGAAAGAGGGCTATCTGTGCAGGCACAACTACGTCTACTGGAGCGGCACGCCGTACATCGGCGTGGGTGCGCACGCGCACGGCTTTGCACTTGCGGACGATGGCATGTCGGCGTATCGTTACAGCAACGTCGGAATCGACGCATATCTGTCGGGCGAGACGGTGGGGGAGGTTACGCCATTGTCGCACGATGAGTTGATTCGGCAGTATGTAGCGTTCGGACTGCGCCGCACGGCGGGTGTGGACGGCGCGTACGTGCGCGAACGGTACGGCGCGGATCTGCACGCGTTGTACGGCGAGATCATCGAGCGGCACGTGCGGTACGGTACGTTGGCGTGTGATGGCGATGTGCTGCGACTCACGCGGCGCGGAATCGACGTGTCCAACGCTGTACTGTGCGAGTTTATATAACAAAAGGACGGTCGCCATGGCGACCGTCCTTTTGCGTGAGAGCATCAAATCAATTCCATCATTGAATCAGGGATGGTATCCCTGTCACGAGTATATATACATAGATCACCAGGATATGCGCGGGGTAGAATATATAGAATAGGTACTTGTTGAGTACACCACCGCGCCCGCGTTCTCCGTTGTAGAAGTAGAGCAGTAGCAGGGTGACTACAGCCGCCAAGACCATGCTGCTTGCCCCAAATATACGGAACATCATGTCGTAGGAGGGGTTGAATGCTACCATCGCGTTGGGCAGTACGATCATGAGTGGCGGCAGGATGAAACGTCGCGACTTGGGCATACGTGTCGTGAGGAAGATCGCAAGTACGCCGAGTGCGCCGTAGTCGGTCGAGAGCCTCAGGAATGGCAGGTTGATGCTCACTGCCCAACAGATGAGCCATACCGCGCCCACGCCCGTGATCCTCCCCCATACACTGCCGAACTTCGCAGATAGGGCATCGAACGCCCACGCCGCACAGAGTCCCGCGAGCAGCGTGAAGCCGACGTTGCTACCATGTCCGGCGAATAGTAGGCGGAATGGAATCTCGGATACGAGCGCGAAGATCAACAGGCGTAGCGCGTACTTGGGCTTGCTGCGCGTGTGTACATAGCCTTCGGCGATGAAGTAGCACATGATGGGCATCGTGAGCCGCCCAATCACGCGCATGGAATCGTTGACGGCTACGCCGCCTATGACGATGGGAATCGTCGCGCCAATGTGGTCGATCAACATCGCGACAATCGCGATGTATTTTAATGCGTTGGCGTTTAATTTATTTTTGAGTATATTCACAGGATGTTTTAATTCTTGGGTTTATGCACGAATACCGCGCTGTCGAGTACTTGCCGCCTTTGCGCTTCGCCATCTGACGGCGATGATGACGACATGGGGGGTGATAGGATCGTGATCGTCACCACATAGTCGGGATCGACGCGCATGTAGTAGACGTGCGTAATCGCGGCGACGCCGTACGGCACATGTTCTGCAAGTACCTCGCGTCCTGACAGTGCGAATCGCTCGCTCGCTAAGACGCCTTTGGCCAACTCTTCTGAATAGGTATTGTCCTTCGTATTGTACGCTTGCATCGCGCTGGGGAAACTGTACTTGGAAGAGAAGTTACTGAGCGTGATGTTGACGATGTATTGCTCTTTGGTAGAGTCCATCGTAGTGAGTGGCATGTCTTTGGAATAACCCCACGTCGATGGAATCTTGAGCGTCAGCGCATAGTCGTCTTCCGCCGTGCCGCCGCCTATTACTTTGTATAGCGCGTCCGACGTATACTGGAGTGACGTTATGTTGAAAGTGACCGCAGTCGGCGTCGGCGTCGGGGTAGCTGTAGGCGTTGCCGTCGGCGTAGGCGTAGGCGCCACAGTCGCCGTAGGTTTGGGCGTCGGCGTCGGCGTCACGGTAGGCTTGGGTGTAGGCGTGGGTGTAGCGGTGGGCTTGGGTGTAACAGTCGGGATGGGCGTATTCTTGTTCTGGATGCGCAGCGTACGCTTGGTGGCATCCCATATCACGTCGTAGCCGAACTCCCGCATGGCTTCTGCGCCGATGAACGTCCTGCCGCCGATGTTGAAAGCGACGATGATCTTACCGTTGAGCGTGGTCTTGATGTCTGTATAGTAATACTTGCCAGCTACCGTGCCGGCTCTGCCTGACTTCATGTCGAGCAGCGAACCGTTGGCCGCTGCGGGCGCGATCTTCTGTGTCTTGTTGTCGATGATCTCGAGCGCACGTGTCGACGCGTACCAATTCACCGCGAATCCGTAGGAGCGCATGGATTCCGCGTCGATGAGCGTCACGCCGCCGATGTTGATCGCGTTGACCGGCGTGTTCCACAGATACGTCACGATGTCCGTGTAGTAATAATCCCCCGCGACCGCACCCGCTACATCGGCCGTAACCGTGGCGGTCATCGTCCATAGCATCAGTATGGCCGTGAGCAATGCAACTGCCTTTTTCATAGTCTCTCCCTTCAGATTGTGCGCGTCTCTCGCGCAACCAAAAGTTGCTTCACTACAACTTGAGTACTTCGATGAATGCACTCGTCGGTACCTCGACGGTGCCGAGCGAACGCATCTTCTTCTTGCCCTCTTTCTGTTTCTCGAGCAGCTTCTTCTTACGCGTGATGTCGCCGCCATAGCATTTTGCGAGTACATCCTTGCGCATCGCGCGGACGGTCTCGCGCGCGATGACCTTGCCGCCGATGCACGCCTGGATCGGAATCTCGAACATCTGGCGCGGTAACGCCTCTTTGAGCTTCTCTGCCATACGCCGCCCGCGTGCGTACGCCTTGTCCGCGTGGACGATCAGCGAGAACGCATCGACGACTTCGCCGTTGAGCATGATGTCGAGCTTGACGAGCGGCGCTTGCGCGTAGTGCGATACCTCGTAGTCGAACGACGCGAACCCGCGCGAACGCGACTTGAGCGTGTCGAAGAAGTCGTAGATGATCTCATTGAGCGGCAGCTCGTACTGCAACAGCACGCGCGTCGTGTCGAGGTACTTCATGTCTTTGAATACGCCGCGCCGCTCGTTGCAGAGATCCATGATGCCGCCGACGTATTCCGTCGGCGTGAAGATCTCGGCCTTGGCGATGGGTTCCTCCATGTGATGGATCAACGTGGGGTCGGGCATATTCGTCGGGTTGTCGATGAAACCCTCGTCGCCGTTGGATCGAATAATCTTATAGACGACGGACGGCGCAGTCGTGATGATGTCGAGGTTGAACTCGCGCTCAATGCGCTGCTGGATGACCTCCATGTGCAATAGACCCAAAAATCCGCAGCGGAAGCCGTAGCCGAGCGCGACAGAGGTTTCGGGCTCGAAGATGAGCGCCGCGTCGTTGAGCTGCAATTTCGTGAGTGCGTCGCGCATGTCGTCGTAGCGCGCGCCGTCCGACGGGTAGATGCCGCAGTACACCATCGGGTGTACGCCGCGATAGCCGGGCAACGGTTCGGCCGTGCCGCCCTCGACCGTCGTGATGGTATCGCCGATTGCTACGTCGGACAGCGTCTTGATCGACGCGGTGATATAGCCGACTTCGCCCGCCGACAATCCGTCGCACGGCGCAGTGCCGTACGGATGCAGGTAGCCGACCTCGACTACGTCGTATCGCTTGTCGGTCTGCATGAATCGGATCGCGTCATCCACGCCGACGTGACCCTCCATGATGCGGCAGAGCAGTACAACGCCCTTGTACGGGTCGTAGAACGAGTCGAAGATCAGCGCCTTGAGCGGCGCGTCGCGATCGCCCGTCGGTGCGGGGATCTTGGCGAGTACATCGCGAAGTACGTCGTCGATGCCCACGCCCTCTTTCGCCGATACGAGCGGACAGTCGGCGGCCTCGATGCCGAGGATCTCCTCGATCTCGTGGCGCACGCGCTCGGGTTCAGCCGACACGAGATCGATCTTGTTGACGATGGGGATGATCTCGAGATTCGCGTCCATGGCGAGGTACGTGTTGGCGAGTGTCTGCGCCTCGATGCCCTGCGCCGCGTCGACGACAAGGATCGCGCCCTCACACGCCGCGAGCGAACGCGACACTTCGTAGTTGAAGTCGACGTGACCCGGTGTGTCGATGAGGTTCAGGATATAGTCTTGCCCATCGTGCGTGTAGGTCAGGCGTACGGCGCGCGCCTTGATCGTGATGCCGCGTTCACGTTCGAGATCCATGTTGTCGAGCACCTGATCGCTCATCTCGCGCGAGGTCAGCGTACCCGTCGATTCGAGTAGGCGGTCGGCCAATGTCGACTTGCCGTGGTCTATGTGTGCTATGATGCAGAAGTTTCGGATATTCATCGAAGTAGTGTCTTTCATCCATTCAATACTTAAATAATCAATAAAGTATTCGGTGTGTAGAGTGTATAATCATCTATGTTATATTATAATGTAGATATGCAATGTTGTCAATCGTGAACGGTCGGATGTGCGCGAATGACCGCGAATGGTGCGCATTCAGAGCGGCAGCGTCAACGGGTCGCGGACGGAGGCGAAGAAGCAGATCACAGCTCCGAGCAGTGCGACGCCGATCCACCACAACAACGTCGCATCCCAACCATACGTTTGCGAGAGTACGCCGATGCCGTAGCTCGCCATGGCCGAGGCCGCGTAAGAGCAGCCGTTCAAGAATCCCGTCGCAGTGGATGCCTTGCCGTAACGGCGAAAGTATAACGGCACTACGCCGACCAGCATGGTGTTGGTTCCGAGCATACACGCAGTGCAGATCGAGAGCAGGGAGACGGCGAGAATGGCTGAAGTTTTGCCGAACAGCGACATCATCGACAGCGCGACCAATCCTATCCCGAACAGGATGCCCGACGTTCGGAGTTCGTTTTTGAGCCGACGGTTGATCCGTGCCGCGACATATACGCCGCCCAGATTGACGATGGGCAAGATGATCGTGGTCAAGACCGACGTCACCGCGCCGAGGTGGAAGTATTCTGCCACGAACGCCGGAACCCACATCGTCACGCCATCCTTGATGACGCCATTGAGCATCACGGCGACAGAGATGAAGAACATACCGTACATCAAAAAGAGTTTGAAAAACGATACAGAGTCGGTTGCTTGCCCGCGGTCTGCGGCAGTCGTTTGGGTTTCGAGCTCTATACTGTCCAATCCCTTTTTGATTCGGGGGAAGTACAGGATCCAAGCTGCGGCCATGATGAACACGAATATCCCGGCACCGAAGAACACGCTCCTCCACCCTGCAACAAATAGCAGCAGTGCGGACAACGCGTAGGAGCAGATGCTGCCGGCCGGGATCGAGGTCGAGATGTTCACGCCAGATTGCAGCGCGCGCTCTCGACTCATCAGGGTAGAAAAGATCTTGATCGTCGGCGACCAC
>CAYPOE010000105.1:0-8057 GCA_964412285.1 uncultured Eubacteriales bacterium
AGTACGCGAGTAGCACCGTGCTGCCGCACGGTATGAGTGTGTGCGCGTCGATCGTGCGCAGTACCCGCTGTACGAATTTGTCCATGAAGATCTTCCTATCGTAGATTACATATACTCGTGCGCCATGCCGATGAATCGCGTCGTCTCTTTTTCCCAGATCAGCTTGACCGTGCCTGTCTCGCCGTTGCGGTTCTTGGCGATGATGCATTCGGCGACGCCGGGTTCTTCGGTATCAGGATTGTAGTATTCGTCGCGGTAGAGCAGCATGACGACGTCGGCGTCCTGTTCAATGGCACCCGACTCACGCAGGTCGCTGAGCATCGGACGCTTGTCGTGCCGCGCGTCGGCGGCACGGTTGAGCTGCGACACGGCGACGACGCATACGTCGAGGTCTTTGGCGAGGATTTTGAGCGAACGCGAGATCTCGGCGATCTCCTGCTGCCGATTGTCGGTATGCCGCACGCTGCCCATGAGCAGGATATGGTCGATGATGACGACGTCGAGTCCGCGCTCCGATTTGAGGCGGTGACACTTGGCGCGTACCTCGGTGATGTTGGGCGACGCAGTCTCGTCGATGTAGATGTGCGCGGGCGTGAGCCGCTGAATCGCCTCAATCATGAGGCTCCATTCGCTGCCGAGCACATCGCCGCGCTTGAGTCGCTCGGCGGGTACGCCCGACAGCGCGCTCATGATGCGCATCGACATCTCAGACGTGGACATCTCAAGCGTGAAGATCGCGATGACGCTGTGGCGCAGCAGTGCGATGTTGGTCGCGATGTTGAGCGCGAATGCCGACTTACCCATCGATGGACGCGCGGCAATCAGTGTGAGCGCACCCTTCTGCAACCCATTCAGCCGGTTGTCCACGTCCTCGAACCCCACGCGCATCCCCTTGGTCGCGTTGGGATTCTGGTTGAGCAGCGATACCTCGGACAACGTGTGCTGCATCGCGTCATTGACAGGTACAAAACTGCCCGATACATGCGTCGACAACGACAGCATCATCTGACTCGCCGCGTCGAGGATCGACACAGCCTCGGTCGTACCCGCGTTGCAGAGTCCGATGATGTCCTCAGAGACCTTGACGATGCGCCGCCGCAGCGACGCGTCGCGCACAATCGCGATGTAGCGGCGCAAGTTGGCGCTCGACGGTACGGCGTTGGAGATGTGGACGAGGTAGTCGAGCGTGATGACGTCCATTACGCCGTCTTTGGTGAGTTGGTCGCTGAGTGTGATGTAGTCGACGGGCGACTCGGCGTTGAATAGCCGGTTCACGGCCGCAAAGATATACGCGTGGCGCGGGTCGAAAAAGTCGTCGGGCTTGAGTAGCTCGACGGCGACGGGCGTACATGCGTTATCGAGGATGACGCTGCCGAGTACACACATCTCGGCTTCGATGACTTGTGGCTGTAACTGTGGCGTACTCACCTATTCGGCCTCGACGATGATCTTGATTTTGCCGTGGACGTCGGGATGCAGGCGCACGGGGATCTCTTTCTCGCCGATGACTTTGATGGGATCGTCGAGTTGGATCATACGCTTGTCAATCGCGAGCTTGTGCTGTTTCTCGAGTGCGGCCGCGATGTCAATCGACGTGACCGAGCCGAAGATGCGGCCGTTGCTGCCCGCTTTGGTTTTGATGGTTACGGAGATGTCTTTGAGCCTGGCGGCCAAGCCCATCGCGGTCTCTTTGGCGAGTTCTTTCTTGTGCGCGATGGCGTCCTTCTTGCCTTTGAGCGCGTTGAGCTGCTCGGTCGTGGCCTCGGTCGCGATCTTGTTCGGGAACAGATAGTTGCGCGCGTAGCCGTCAGCCACGTTGATGACGTCGCCGACCTTGCCTGTACCCTTGACGTCTTTGAGTAAAATAACTTTCATGATGCAAACCCTTTCTATCTCTCGATCTCGTTCTCTAACTGTTTAATAAAATCTGCCGCAACTGTCCGTACGCCTCGTCAATCGTGATGCCGCGGAGTTGCGTACCTGCGCCAGTCAAGTGACCGCCGCCGCCGAGCGCCTCCATGATGACCTGTACGTTGACGCTGCCGAGCGACCGCGCACTGATGAGTACGACGTCGTCGTTGCGACAGATGACGAACGACGCCTCCACACCCGATATATTCAGCAGCTCATCGGCGGCCTGCGAACACAGGATGTTCGCCCTGTGCTGCTCGTTGACCTCCCAGCGCGATACGGCGTAGATGTTCTTGATGATCTCTGTCCCCTGAATGATCTTGGCACGCTTGATGTAGCTCGATAGGTCATTCTGGAAGATGCGCCGCACCGCGAGGATGTCTACGCCAAAACTGCGCAAGTACGCGGCGGCCTCGAACGTACGTACGCCGCTGCGTGTCGTGAAGTTTTTCGTATCGAGCATGATGCCGATGTACATCGCCTGTGCTTCGAGCGAAGTCAGGTTGTTGCGCGCAGGTTCGATGTACTGGATCATCTCAGAGACCATTTCGCAGGTCGACGACGCGAGCGGCTCGTGGTGGAGCAGCGTGAGTTTGTCGACGAAATTGGTCGACTGCCTGTGGTGATCGATGAGTACGCGACGTTCCGACATGTTGAGTAGGCGCGTCGCCTCGATGTACCCGGGATTGTGCGTGTCGACGACGATGGCGAGCGACTTGTGCGTACACATCGACAGCGCATTGTCCTCGTTCGTGAACATGCTGACATACGGCTCGTCGGAGAATAGGTTTGTAACCTCGGAGATCGTACCCTCGTTGACGTCGAACACGACGTACACAGGGCGCTTCAACTCCTTGACGATGCGCGTGAGTCCGATGGCTGCGCCGAACGAGTCCATGTCGGGACGGCGGTGCATCAGGATGAATACGGTGTCGCTCGACTCGATCAACTCTGCAAGCGCGTGCGACACGACGCGTGCCTTGACACGCGTTGATTTCGCGTAATGCTCGATGTTACCGCCAAAGAATTGGAACGTATCTTCAGTCTTGATGACGACTTGGTCGCCGCCGCGCCCGAGCGCCATCTCCATCGCGGTTTGTGCGTATCGGAGGTTCTCGACGATGTTCTGCCCGAGTCCGACGCCCATGCTCAATGTCACAGGGATGCGATTGCCTACGTTGATCTTATGGATCTGCTCGATGAATGCGAACTTATCGGCGACGGCCTTCTCGTATTGTACATGCTCGAAGATGATGTGATACTTATCCTTCTCGTACCGACGTGCCGTGCCGCACATGTACGATACCCACTGATGAATCTGCCGCTCGATCTCGGCGATCAGCTGCGTATGCTGGGTCTCGGGCGTAGCCTTGAGCAGATCATCGTAGTTATCGATGTTGAGCAGACAGCAGAGCGTACGCTTGTCATTGAGTTCGCGGCGCGTCTCACGCTCACTCGTGCGGTCGATGAAGTATAGCGTGATGATGTCGGCCGTCGTACTCGACGGCATATAGTCGCTGACAACTTGCAGGTATCGGTCGCCCATGTCGACGTAGAGGTCGACGCACTTGTGCTCGAAGATGTCGACAAGGCGCAGTGTCGGCAGGATGTCGCCGATGTGCGCGTTGACGACGTTCTGCCCTGAGAGCTTCTCGAACTCCTCGTTGTGCCAGATGCAGTCGCCCTGTACCGTGAGGATCAACATGGGCAGGGGGATGTATGTGACGGTGCGCTGCGCGTCGCCGATGGTGACGGCGACGTTGTCAAGATACTGTCGCTTCATCGTCTGCTTGCTCGCGCGGTTGACCAAGTTGTAGCAGAGCAACAGTACCGTGACCACAGCACCGCCTACGCTCAATGCGTAACTGTGGTAGAAGAACGATAGTGCGACCCAGATTGCGATGATACCGATGTAGAGGTATACGCTCGAGAGTACGCGAAGGAAGGGATACCGCTGTTTCATACCACGCCTCCCTTGATGCGTAGATTGGCAAACGCATCCACGGTGCCTATGCCGATCAACAGCACGAATAAGAATCCCTGCATCGACGCGGTCACGAAGAAAATTGCGACGTACAATACAAGCCGCAACAGGCCCCATGGCAGTCTGTAGCGCAGGAAGTAGTCGGCGAGCGACAGACCGCATACGGCTGTGACCGCGAGCAGTACAATGGATAAGTTGAGCAGTGCGAACGATACTGCACTGTCCGATAGGAACAGGTACAGCAATACGCAGCCGCCCATCACGGCGACCGTCGTGCGCGATACGCGCAGCATACTGAACGGCGGCACATGCGACGCGTCGCGTCTACATAAGAGTATTGCCTGTTTTACCAGCATGTAGGCCGCGTACGCCGCGCCGAGGCACATGATGATGAGCAGCGCGGGGAATAGGTCGAGGTAGAGCTGTCCGACCTCATCCATGGCTTGCGATAGCGTCATCTTGACGTCGCTGCCATAGTCGCTCATCGTACGCTCAATCACGGATTTACTCGACTGCACGGCCTGATTCACTGATTCGGTTACGATGTCGATGCCGAGGAATGCGTTGCAGTAGAAGATCACGGCGATAAACAGCGCGATGAGCAGACCTGCACTCGTGAACAGGCAGCGCAGGAATCGCAGCCGCTTGACGTAGCAGAGGATGAGTATGGCGATCGAGCCGAGTATCGAACCGATGCAGATTGCGTCTAAGAGAAGTCCCATAAAAAATCATCAGCCGACAGCCCGACTATCAGCACTGTTTCTGATGGGCTGATAGTCGGTGCAAGCGGAATCTTTGGCTGTCAACTGTGTATTATTTGTAAATCGGGCCGTATGTCGCGCAAGCCCTGTAGTCTGCGCCCTCTTTGTCCATACCGAACGCATTCCATGCGTTGGGGCGGAAGATGTCGGACTCGGGTACGTTGTGCATACAGACGGGGATGCGCAGCATCGAACACAGCGTGATGAGGTCGGCGCCGATGTGGCCGTAGCTGAAGCTGCCGTGATTGGCGCCCCAGTTGTTCATTACGTCGTAAACGGAAGCGAATGCACCCTGTCCTGTCAGGCGCGGTACGAACCATGTCGTCGGCCATGTGGGATCCGTACGGTTGTCGATGATCGTCGCGACTTTTTCGGGTAGCTCCACCGTATATCCTTCAGCCAACTGCAATACAGGGCCGAGACCGTCTACCATGTTGACGCGGATCAGCGTCACGGGCATTTGCACTTTCGTCATGAAGTTCGACGAGAAGCCGCCGCCTCGGAAGTAGCCATTGTTGGCCGCCGACCACGTCGTCGCGTCGAGACACGCCTGCGCGTCTTTCTCCGTGATGTCCCAGAACGGCTTGAGGCACGGGTTGCCGTCCGCGTCGCGCTGCTCGCCGTTGCCGTCGAGCGCGGCGCTGCCGCTGTTGACGAGGTGAATGAACCCGTTCGCCGCCATACCGTCGAGCTTGACGCCCGTCACGCGTTCTACGGCTTCGGGACTCCAGTACGTGCGCACGTCGGCGAATACGGATGCCGTGTTGGTCAGCAAGTGACCGAACAGCATCGCCGTGCCGTTCATGCAATCGTTCTCCGTCGCGACGATGAATGCCTCGCGGATGCCATTCCAGTCGAACGAGCTGTTGAGGATGGCCTCAGGGAAGTCGCCGTTGCAGAAGTGATCCGTCCAGTGGCGCTGGCCTTGGAAACCCGATGCAATCGCGTTGTGACCCAACTTCTCCTCGGGGAAGCAGTCGGGCAGGTTGGGATTGCCGATCATGAGGTCGCGGAAGATCTGCGTCATCTTGACGACGAACTCGAGATCCTTGGCCTTCTGCTCGGGCGAACGCTGCTCGGCGGGCGGATTGTTGTCGATGCCCTCTTTGCAGTTCTGCTTGACCCAACCCATCGCCTTGTCGAACTCGGCCTTGTCGTAGATACCCTCGTCGATACGACGGATGATCTCGGACATATCGGCGTATTCGCAGCGCATACCGAGGTACTTCTCGAAGAAGTCGGGGTTGACAATCGAACCCGCGATACCCATCGATACGTTGCCGATCGAGAGATACGACGTACCCTTCATCGTCGCCATGGCCAGACCGGCCTTGGCGAAGCGCAGCAATTTGGTCGCCACGTCGGCAGGTATGTTGGTATCGCCTGCGTCACAGACGTCTTTGCCATAGATGCCGAACGCAGGGATGCCCTTCTGCGCGTGTGCGGCGAGTACGGCGGCGAGGTATACTGCGCCCGGACGCTCGGTGCCGTTGAAGCCCCAGATCGCCTTGGGCGTCGTCTTGTCCATGTCCATCGTCTCACTGCCGTAGCACCAGCACGATGTGACGGTGATCGACACGCCGACGTTTTCGCGGCGGAACAAGTCCGCGCAAGCAGCCGACTCCGCGACGCCGCCGATGCAGCGTTCGGGCATCACGCACTCGACGGCTTCGCCCGACGCGTGGCGCAGATTCTCTGACAGGAACTTGCAGACTGCTTTAGCCAAACCCAGAATGGTATCCTCGAGCGCCTCGCGCACGCCGTTGCAACGGCCGTCGATGGTCGGACGTACACCGATCTTGGGTAACGCGTTACGTAACCTGTTCATAACCTACTCCTTAATAGTTTGAGTGAGCTTTATGTGTGATTCGTGTGATATATTACTTGCTGACGATCTCCATTGTATCCTCGGCGATCATGAGCTCCTCGTTGGTGGGGATGACCATGACCTTGACCTTGCCATTGGGGGGAGAGATCACTTTCTCTTTCTCGGCGCTGTGGTTGAGTGCGTCGTCGACGATGATGCCGTACTCTTCGAGCCCTTGCAAGATGTGCTCACGCGCGAGTGCATTGTTCTCGCCGACGCCGGCCGTGAATACGATTGCGTCAACGCCGCCCATCAGGAACGCGTACATGCCGACGTACTTGGTGATGCTGAGCATACAGAGGTCGATCGCACGCTTGGCACGCTCGTCGCCCTTCTCCATGTTGTCGTAGAGGTCGCGGAAGTCGTTGGACTCTTCGCTGATACCGAGTAGGCCGCTCTTCTTGTTGAGCAAGTCAACGACCTCGGCGGCAGACTTGTTCTCTTTTTCCGCGAGGAATCCCACGATGGCAGGATCGATGTCGCCGCAGCGCGTACCCATGACGACGCCGCAGAGCGGTGTGAAGCCCATCGACGTGTCGATCGACTTACCGTTCTTGACCGCACAGAGCGACGAACCATTGCCAATGTGTACGGTGATGAGTTTCAGGTCAGACAGCGGCTTACCGAGCAGTTCGGCGCAGCGGTTGGCGACGAAGCGGTGGCTTGTACCATGGAAGCCGTACTTGCGGATCTTGTAGTTCTTGTAATACTCGTACGGCAGCGCGTAGAGGTAGTGGATCTCGTCCATCGTCTGATGGAACGCCGTGTCGAACACCGCGACGTTGGGTACGTTCGGCATGATCTCACGGCACGCGACGATGCCCATGAGGTTGGGCGGGTTGTGGATCGGCGCGAGCGCCGAGCACTCCTCGATCGCGGCGATGACCTTTTCGTCGATCAAGACGCTGCCCGAGAACATCTCACCGCCGTGTACGACGCGGTGTCCGACTGCGCCGATCTCATCGATCGAATGAATCGCGCCGTAGTCGTTGTTGAGCAGCGCATCGAGCATGATGCGGATCGCGTCGCCGTGGTTGGCGATCGGGGCTTCGACGATGTGTTTGTCATCGTCCTTGGTGTGTACGAGGCGCGAACCCGCGCCTCCGATGCGTTCGATGAGCCCCTTGCACAACAGGCTCTCGTTTTTCATGTCGATGAGCTGATACTTGAGCGACGATGAGCCGCTGTTGATGACTAAGATATACATGTGTTGCCCTTTCGAGAAAAATTAAAGAATAAATTAATTAAAGAATAAAGAGTAGAGTGATGCGGATTATTGCAGTAAGGTTTGTACGCAGGTGATCGCGGTGACGCCCACGATGTCCTCGGCCGAGCAGCCGCGCGATAGGTCGTTGACGGGCTTGGCGATGCCTTGACACATGGGACCGAACGCGTTGGCGTTGCCCAGACGCTCGACGAGCTTGTAGCCGATGTTGCCCGCGTTGAGGTCGGGGAACACGAGTACGTTGGCCTGACCCGCTACGGGAGAATCTTTCGCTTTGAGCGCGCCGACCTCGGGTACGATGGCTGCATC
>CAYPOE010000106.1:0-8052 GCA_964412285.1 uncultured Eubacteriales bacterium
CAGACGGTCTCAGCGAAGGGGCGGCTGTCGTCTGTATCGCCCTATTTGCTGAAAATCCCGCAGCGCACGGCTGAAGGACGCAGGGTACGAGCGGCATTCGTGCCTGACGACGGGTGCGTGTTCGTGTCGGCGGATTATTCGCAGATCGAGCTGCGCATCCTCGCGCATCTATCGTGTGATCCCGTGATGCGACAGGCGTTCGCTGAAAATGCCGATATACACACGACAACAGCGGCAGGGGTATTTAATGTATCGCCCGGGCAGGTCACGTCGGATATGCGTCGCATGGCCAAAGTCGTCAACTTCGGCATCATCTACGGTATGAGTGAGTACGGGCTGTCGCGCGACCTCGACATCCCGATCTTTGAGGCCAAACAGTACATTGCCGAATATTTTGACCTCTATCGCGGGGTAGACGCGTACATGAAGACCCTGATCGAGCAAGCCAAGGCCGACGGCTACGTCACGACGATCCTCGGACGGCGGCGGTATATTGCTGAACGCGAGTTCCGTCCGCGCGGCGTTGGCGAACGGTTGGCTCGCAATACGCCGATCCAAGGCAGCGGCGCGGACATCATCAAAGTTGCCATGGTGCGCACGGATCGTGCGCTATGCGGCGTGAATGGCGCGCATCCTGACATGCCGCCCGCACGTTTGGTGCTGCAAATCCATGATGAACTCGTCATCGAGTGTCATGCGTCGGTCGCTGATGAAGTAGCTGTCCTGTTGCAGCGCGAGATGGAGAACGCCGTGCAACTCGAGGTGCCGCTCGTCGCCGACGTTGAGGTATCAGATAGTTTATAACGATCGGCCTGATTTTATCTTATGAAAAGTCATATGCGCAAGCTCATCGCGCCCATCGTGATCATCTGCATCGCCGTGGCGTATTACATCATCGTGGGTTTCTGTATCTCATACATCCCCGCGCCGTTCGGGGGCAAGCTACTGTTGTTTATCATACCCGCTGCGTTCATCGGCGTGAGCATCTACGTGCTCATCCAACGCATCAACGAAGTTAGGAGTGGCGAAGAAGATGATCTTAGTCAATACTGATTACATCACAGGCAAGGAACTTGAAATGCTCGGCCTCGTCAAAGGCAGCACCATCCAGTCCAAGCACATCGGCAGCGACATCACGCAGGGATTCAAGACGCTCGTGGGCGGCGAACTCAAGGCATATACCGAGATGATGAACGAGGCGCGTGCGCTCGCGACCAAGCGCATGGTCGCCGAGGCCGAGGCACTCGGCGCGGAAGCCATCGTCAACGTGCGGTACGCATCCTCCTCGGTCATGCAGGCCGCAGCCGAAGTTATGGCGTACGGCACAGCTGTCAAGTTCAAGCGATAATATGCTCGACGGCAAATACATCGTCGGGATCCTCGGCGGCAGCGGCAGCGGCAAGACCGCGCTGCTGCGCGTCGCGGAGGGCTTGGGTATGGCCGCGGTCGACTGCGACGCGGCGTTGCGTACCATGATGCGTCCGCCGCACGACTGCTACAATGACGTCGCCGCCGCGTTCCCACAGTGCGTGGACGAGCGCGGGTTGGATCGTGCCGCGTTGGCGCGTACCGTATTTACGAATCCCGTTGAACTACTCAAACTCGAACGCATCACACACGCTTACGTCGAGCGACATGTGCGCACCGTAGCACAATCTGCCGCGCACGGGGTAGCCGTCGACGGGGCGGTGCTGCACAAGTCGGCGCTCTACGCGTACTGCGACTGTGTCGTATTCGTCTACGCGCCGCGCCGTATGCGACTCGGGCGCATCATGCGCCGCGACAAACTCACGCGCTCTGCCGCCGTGCGGCGACTGAACGCCCAACCATCGGACAAGACTTATACCAAGTACGCGACGCACATCCTGCGCAATACGCGCGACAGGCGCACGCTGTATCGGTGTGCGGCGCGGCTGCTCAACCACTTGATGGATCTATCACATGCCTGTCGTCAGCAGTAGAATCCATGATTTCGCCGACAGCATGGCGATTCTCAAGGCATACATGCCCGCACGTGAGTATGCGGCATTGCGCGTCACAACTGCGCCGGATAGTTTCATACAGGCCGTCAGTACATCTCCTAAAGAAGAGTTCTAATTTATGCGCGACAATCCACACCACATCATACTCATCGTCAACCCCATCGCAGGACGCGGCAAGGCGCGACGTATGCTCTATCGCATTGTCAACACGCTTTGCCACGCGGGATACATTGTCACGACATTCATCACGACGCGCGCGGGCGAGGCTGTCGACGTCGCGCGCAGAGCTGCCAAATATGCCGAACGCATCGTGTGTTGCGGCGGCGACGGTACGCTCAACGAGGTCATCACAGGACTGACCGAGTCGGGATGCAAGATCCCGGTCGGCTACATCCCCACGGGTACGACGAACGATCTGGCCAAGGCATTGCGACTGCCGCTCGACGTGAACGGTGCATTGCGTGTGATCGAAGAAGGTACGCATGTCGCGCACGACGTCGGGCGATTCAACGACGACAAATGTTTCACTTACGTCGCGTCATTTGGCGCGTTCACGCGCGTATCGTACGGTACACCGCAGTGGCTCAAGAATCTGATTGGGCGCAAGGCGTATATTTTATCAGGCATCGCGTCGGTATTTGACATACGCGGCCGCAACGTGACGATCACGGCCGACGGACACACGTTCAGTGGACGGTATGCGTTCGGTAGCGTGTCCAACTCGACCGTCGTCGGCGGGATCATCCAGTACGCGCGCGACTGTATGCGGTTCGACGACGGACTGTTTGAGTTGCTGCTCATCCGTATGCCGCGCAGTATCGTAGACCTCCTGCACATCGGGTACGGCATCCTGCGCGGGCGATACGATGCGCCGTACTTTACGCATACGACGGCGTCCAATGTGACGCTGCGGTTCGACAAGCCTACGTCGTTCACGGTCGATGGCGAGTACGGCGGCAGACACAAATCCGTGCGCATCGGCTGTATGCGCCGCGCAGCTCATATCATCGTACCCAAACCCCACCCACACCCCAAACCCAATGCATAATCCACAATTCTCTTCTCAATCTCCTCGGTTTCGATTCAAGTATAGTTTTCTAAGCTATGTAACGGTCTATTACTTCTACTTCTTCGGTATGAGCATGATGGCCTCGATCATGTCGCTGTACTTGCTGGGTCTCGGCAAGACGCCCATGGAGGTCAGTTACATAGTATCCGCATCCGGATTGTTCCCCCTCATACTCGGCCCCCTCTCTGCATACATCATGGATCGAACGGGGCAGCATCGCATCGTGACCATCGTACTGCTCGTAGCGACAGCCGTGTCGTCGCTGCTATTCTTGACGGGCAACGGTACATTCTACCTGTTTATGATATACGGTACGACCACGGCGACGTTGAACTGTGCATCGGGCATCTGCGACAAGATGGCGACGGCCGGGCGGTATCGGTATGGCTCAGTGCGATTCTGGGGTTCGGTCGGTTACGCGATTGCGGCACAGGTCGCGGGATTCGTCTACGACTACGTATCGCCGTCGGCCATCTTCCTGATCTATGCGGCGGCGTCCGTATTGACCGTGATCGGTTTCAATGCGGCTTATGAGCCTGAGCGCATGGCGCCCAAGATCGAGGAACACCACGAGCGTCCCAAGGGCATCCTGCGCGGATTGCTGACCAACAAGTACTACCTGTTCTTTCTGCTGCCGAGTTTCTTTTTCTGTGGCATTGTCATGTCCAACCATACGTTTATGCCCGTGCTGCTCAAAGAACTTGGTATGAGTACGACGTTGATCGGTACGGTTACGCTCGTAGGCACCGTCGTTGAACTGCCGTTTATCTTGCTCTCCAACCGCTTCATGGATAAGTTCAGCGTGCGCAAGATCCTGATTATATGCGCAGTCGCCGCGATTGTGCAGTACGTCATCAACGCCTACATGGGACTGCCGTACATCTTGGTTGCTGCGTTGTTGATCAAGTCGCCGGTGTCCATGATTTTCTTCATGCTGTGCCTGCGCGTCGTATTCACGGTCACAGATCAACGCATTTCCATGACGGCGCTGTCTGTGGTGGGCATGATCCGTGCCATAGGCATCGTGGCATTCCAGAACGTCGCAGGCTATCTGCTCGAGACGTCGAGTCTACGACAGTTCTACGCCGTATGCCTCGGGGTGGCAGTGGTCACGTTGGTATTTGCGCTCATCGTCAAGTGGCCCAAATCGGATACGCTGTACTTCACTTGAGTCATATGAAAAAACAACAGTCGTAGCTGAACGCTACGACTGTTGTTTTTTCTGTTTTTGTATAAACGCGTCAACCTTGCGGTCGATCTCATCGTAATGCACGTTGGAGAAGTCTGTCGTGTCGATCGTGATGCGTTCACCGCCCACGTCAAACGCCCGCAGCGGCAACGTGGCGTTGGCAAAGGTGTCGAAATCATGGTAGATGCCGCTCGCCGATTTAAGCCCTTCAGGACGATCGCCGCTATCGTCGCGCGCGACGAAGCGCTTGTGCAATACACGGATGTCCGCATCGAACGCAATCGTCAGCGCCTGATACCCGTAGCCCTCGATGAGTGGCTCAAGGATGTCGACCGACATGGGTGTGAAGTTGCTCTCGAACACGAATGGCAGTCCGCACCGCATGAGCATCTCGGCCGTATGATACGAAACTACATACGCGGCCATGCCGTAGATCTTGGCGTTGGCATAGACCGTCGTGTCGTAGCCGAACGCGTCGTGTAGACACTGCTTCATGTCGTCCTTGGACAGGAACGGGATGCGTAGCCGCTCGGCGATGTGTATGCCATACGTCGTCTTGCCCGAGGCGGGGATGCCGCAAATGATGATGATATAAGGCTTATCCATGATTGTTTATGATTTCGTAGCCCCTGCGAGTAGCAGCGGTATGATCTTGGCCTTTTCCCAGACTCTGTCAAAATCCTTGTCGGGGTACGGTACGTCACCGATATACGGCGCGACTTCAACGGTCAACGCGGGTTTCTGCAACTTGCCGCGCGCGTACGAACACAGTCCAGCACCCGCCGTATTGACCCGCGCCATCTTAACGAACCCAGTCGCCTTGGCGATGGTATCCGTCAACGCCTCGGCCTTCTTGAGCGTATCGGCG
This sequence comes from uncultured Eubacteriales bacterium, assembly GCA_964412285.1. GTDB lineage: Bacteria > Bacillota > Clostridia > Monoglobales > CAYZNM01 > CAYZNM01. Next base: position 5,109 of record CAYPOE010000106.1, read on the forward strand.
TTGTACCCTGTGTCGTGCCAGTAGAGTACCTCGCCCTGTGCGTGGAAGCTGCCGAACACCTCGAATGGGATGTTGTCGATGAGGGACAGTACGGCCTGCACCTCAGGCTCGCTGCCACCCGACGTACCCGCGTTGCCGTTGGACGACGGGCCGTTGACGCTGCCGCGCCAGTTGATCGGATAATTCGCATTGAAGTCGACGCCGTTGGCGTTGGCCTTCCAGCCCTTGTAGCCGTTGACCTTGTCGCTGATCTTGATCGTCTTGATGTGTTCTGGATCCTTGGAACCGCCCAATCCACTCTGCGCGATGGATGCGCCGTCAGGATTCAGCATGGGTATGATATAGTACGTATACTCTGATAGAAGATTGGCAATGTCGTAGCCAAACAACGACTCTCCCGCCGCGTACGCGCGCGCGGCCTCTTCGGTGAACTTCATGATGAACGACGTTGCGATGTATTCGCGCCCGTGTGCCGTGGCTTCGATGTAGATGTTGGTGCCGCCGTAACCCAATTTGAGCATGGGAATGTCCCGCCCCTCGACCGACTTGCCGATGATCGTCGACACAATGCAGTCGTACTGCGACAGCGCGTTTATGTCGCCGAGCAGCGTTTCGTACGTATATGGGCCGTACGGCTTGACGATGGGATATGCGATGTTGCTACCCATGCCCGCGGGCGGTACACTGGGGCGGGGCGTGGGTATCGCCGTCCGCGTAGGCGTAGGCGATGGCGCGACGGTACGCGTGACTGTAGGCTGCGGCGTATAAGTCGCACGGCCACCGCCGTTGGCAGGATTGCCGGTGATGCCGTCTCCCTCGTCGAAACCGCCGTGGTTGGGGTAGTCGTGGTGCTCGTTGAAGTTGTCATCCGTATAGTCGTTGTTGAATCCGCCGGTATTGCCATTGATGCCGCCGTGATCGGCATAACCATCACCTGTATAAGTGTGATCATCCTCGGTATAATCGGGTATCTCCTCGTGAAACACGGATCCGTCGCCGCCCTGCGCGTAGGCTTGATCATATACGCCGCCATCGGCAGACGATATGTTGCCCTCGGGCGACCTGTAGCCTGCCATGCTCAAACTGTCAGGCGTCGTCTTGAGCTGCATCGGATTGTCGACGGGTTGCATGAGCGATACGAGGTAATCGACAAAGCTGTCATCCTCCCAGTAGGGACGATAATCATCTGCGATAATCGCAACCTTGCGTTGGGCGTCCCAGTAGAGGGTCTTCCCCAATGCGTTCTCGGCGATCGCGCGCAGGGGCAACATGGTACGTTCCTCGATGATCACAGGCGGCGCATCGATGGGTATGGGCGCGCCGTCGACATAGATGTACGACTCGCCCACCGTGACCGACGTCGTCGTACCATTGTAGCTGATATGCGCAGTCTTGGTCTCGCCGACCCACGCCACCTCTGCATTGAATGCCTCGGCGACAAAACGCAGCGGCAGCATCGTACGGTCGTTGACGATGAGCGGTGCGACATTGGGGTTGCTCGCATCGATGGGTGTTTTGCCGTAGCCGATCAGCGCGTTGGGGCAGCCGATCTGCAGCGACACCATGTTGTCACCACGATCGGATACCTCGTCAAACGCGTATGATGGTGCGTACGACGGTATAAATAGCAAGCATACTATGATCAACGCCGACACTATGCGTTTCATGAGATCCCTCCATCTGACAATCCAACACTTACCGACACCTATTGCACGATAACAACAGTATACGACAAATCGCGCACGACGTAAAGGGCTGTAATGCAAAAGTAATCTATATTGCAATACCATTACAGGCGACGACGTCAGGTGACGACGTTATGTAGAGATGCCTTTGGTTCAGTCGAGTCATAGAAGCGGATGAGAGCAATGCCGAAACACTTGACACGACGATTGGCTTTTGGTATAGTTTTTGATAAAGAGTGTTTCGTGTTCTTGGAGGATATAAAGATGCTCATACCTCATTTGCATTTTTGCGGAGATTGCAAAGAAGCGATTGCCTTGTATGAAAAGGCGTTTCACACAAAAGCGGAGACGATTGATTATACGTCTGACGGCACAAAAATTGCCCATGCCACGATGGATATCCATAAGCAGAGAGTGTTTTTGAACGACAACTTCGGTAACAAGGATAGAACTTTTGATTGTGGCGCTGTACATCTGATCATTACGTTCGATACGGCAGAGCAACTGCTCGCCTGTTATGAAATTCTGAAAGCAGATGGCGATGAGGCCATTCCATTCAAAGAAACTTCGTATAGCAAGTTGGTAGGTAATTTCATGGATCCATTCGGCGTCCTGTGGGGTTTCATGGTAACGCATGACGGGCCTGGATCTCCTTCGTGACTGGCGATCTCCTTCATGATTGAATGCTAAAAATCGGATGGAGGGTATTGTCACAAGGCGTTGCTGGAAAGTGTTTGGTATGATGATTGGTTTTTTAGAAAAAAGTATGGATTATAATCCTCGTGGGGGTCATCATGAAAATTGATAGGCTGATTGGAATCGTAACATTGCTGCTACAAAACGAAAAGATTACTGCCCCCGAGCTTGCTACAAGGTTTGAGGTATCAAGGAGAACGATTCAACGAGATATAGAGGATATTTGTAAGGCCGGGATTCCCATTGTGACGATGCAAGGCGTCGGTGGCGGCATTTCAATTATGGAAAACTATAAGATCGACAAAACACTTTTTACCCATACGGACTTACAGGCGATATTTGCAGGTCTTTCCTCTCTAGATAGTGTGGCGCAGGATAGGAAATATCAAAATATTATTGAAAAGTTTTCGGCAAGTAAAGAGGATATGTTCGCCAAAAATCATATTTTGATCGATTTATCTTCTCATTATAAGCGGACACTCGCCCCTAAGATCGAACTCATTCGGACGAGCATTGAAAGCAGAACCTGCATTTCTTTTACATATTTTAATAAAAATGGGGAA
>CAYPOE010000107.1:0-8049 GCA_964412285.1 uncultured Eubacteriales bacterium
CCCAAGGAGTACCTGCGTGCTTCGGGTCGCGACGCATTGGCGACACTCGAGTACACATGGGCCGTTATGGAGTCTTACGAGCAGGGTGGAGCGATGGTTCGTCCCGCACCGCTGCCTCCTTTCCACGGCGACCCCACGATTATGTGCGACTAATTGGCTATACGATACTACCATACGCGCGGCAGTCGTTGCGCGTATGGGGGTATATCGATTGTAAAAATACTATTGGCTTTTACGAAGGAGTTGTTATGCAAACCAAATACATCTTTGTGACAGGCGGCGTGGTATCAGGCGTAGGCAAAGGCATCACGACGGCGTCACTCGGCAGATTGCTCAAGTCGCGCGGTTACACCGTTTCTATACAGAAGTTCGACCCGTATCTCAACGTCGACCCCGGCACCATGAGTCCGTATCAACATGGCGAGGTCTTTGTGACCGACGACGGCGCCGAAGCAGACCTCGACCTCGGTCACTACGAACGATTCATCGACGAGAACCTCACGTGCTACTCGACGGTCACGACGGGCAAGATCTACTGGAGCGTCATCTCCAAGGAGCGCAAGGGCGACTATCTCGGCGACACGGTTCAGGTCATTCCGCACATCACGAACGAAATCAAAGCCAACATACATAAACTCGCCAATCGCGACACCGACATCGTCATCACCGAGATCGGCGGTACGGTTGGCGACATCGAATCGCTGCCGTATCTCGAGGCGATCCGCCAAGTCGCGTACGACGTAGGACGCAACAACGTACTCTACGTCCACGTTACGCTGATCCCGTTTCTCGAGACGAGCTGTGAACCCAAATCCAAGCCGACCCAGCATAGCGTCAAAGAACTCCTAAGTTTGGGCATTCAGCCCGACGTCATCGTCTGCCGTACCAAGTACCCAATGTCGCGCGAATTCAAAGATAAGATCGCGCTGTTCTGCAACGTGCCGTCCGACTGCATCATCGACAACATCGACGTACCGTCGATCTATGCGCTGCCGCTCATGCTCGAGCGCGAGGGGCTGGCCAATGTCGTCTGTCACAAGCTGCAACTGTCTAAGAATACGCCCGACCTCACGGATTGGCAGGCGCTGGTATCGCGTTGTGTGTCGCTCGACAAGCAGCTCGACGTCGCACTCGTGGGCAAGTACGTCGCACTCCGCGACGCGTACATCTCGATCGCCGAGGCGTTGACTGCGGGCGGCATCGCCGTGGGCGCCAAGATCAACATCCACTACATCGACAGCGAACTGCACACCGAAACGTCCAAGCAAGAACTCATACAGCAACTGTCAGGCATGGATGCAATCCTAGTACCCGGCGGATTCGGCGACCGTGGCATCGACGGCAAGCTGCTCGCGATACAGTACGCGCGCGAACACAATGTGCCATTCTTCGGCATCTGCCTCGGTATGCAGCTCGCGTGCGTCGAGTACGCGCAGCACGTATTGGGCTTGGATGCGCACAGCACCGAACTCTGTCCCAACACGCCCGCACCCGTCATCGACATCATGCCGTCGCAGCAGGATGTAACGGAGAAGGGCGGTACCATGCGGCTCGGCCTGTATCCGTGCGACTTGCAACCCGACACGCTGTCGGCCAAGGCTTACGGTTGCGCCAGCGTAGACGAGCGTCATCGTCACCGCTACGAGTTCAACAACGAGTATCGCCCGTACTTCAACGACGGCTGTTTCAACTTCGCGGGACTCTCGCCCGACGGTAAGCTCGTCGAGATCATTGAGTTGCGCAATCACCCGTACTTTGTCGCGGTACAATTCCACCCCGAGTTCAAGTCGCGCCCCGACCGTGCGCACCCGTTGCTGCGCGCGTTTGTACAGGCTGCATACGACCGAAAATATGGCAACAACGCCGATTAAATGGGCAAAACGCGTCGGTATGTCCGACGTCGCGCGGTTGTATGCCAACGACGCCAATGGCATACACGACGAGGATTGGGTCGACGAAGTGGGTTGCGCACTGTACGCGCGGTGCGAGTCCATTGCGCAGGTGTCGCGGATCGTCAGCGAGCATGTACTCGTATGTCCGTGGTGTCAGGCCGATATTGCGATCCAAGATATGGCGTTTGCGTGCGGCTGCGGATTTGCTGCAACTTGGAAAGAGGTGCAGCAGACCTATCAAGGCAAGCAACTGTTCGGCACGAACGCCATGCCTGTGTTTGCTGCGTATCTGCGCGATTACCCGACGTGTCGCGACTACAGGGATAAAATGCAGTGCATCGACGCATTGATCAACGCATTTCACCAGACTGCGCAGAGAGACGGCTACACGTTGGGTCGGCCCGTCGGATGCAACTTGATCGAAGGTAAGATGCGCGACGTGATCGCATTCCTCGACAACCTGTCTGCGTCGCAGAACAACACCGCGTGGCGCGATACGATTCGCAAGGCTGATTATATCGGCCACTTTACACATAACCTTACAGATGATTAACATAACACATATCAGCGTCTACAACGTCGAGAACGCACTGCGCGGTATGCGCAACGCATTCAACAGCCACGCCTCGTCCGATAGCTACAGTGATGGCGATGCGTATATCATCGGCGAAAAAGACATGGCACTCGCGCTGAAACTCGTGACAGGTGGCGACGATCACGGCAAGTTCCTAAGGCAGTTCATGCTGAGCATGGATATTACCGCGCCGCTGTATTATTGGAAAGAGTTCGATACCTACAAAGTCGGTACCGTCGCCAACTCGACGTCGACGATGCACAAGCTCGGTTCGCGCGACCTCACGCCCGATGACTTCTCGATCGACGTCGTCGACGAGGCATTCACGCAGTATCTCGATATGTACAACGGCATCCTACATGAATGGCGTGCGGACAAGTCCGAGTCCAAGTTTCGGCGCATGATCCAGATGTTGCTCGACAGCTTCAACCAGACACGTACCGTATCGCTCAACTACACCGTCGCGCGGCACATGTATCACGCGCGCAAGTCTCATAAATTGCGCGAATGGCGCGAGTTCTGCGCTACGCTCGAGACGCTGCCGTACGCGACACTCATCACTGCGCCCTATCGGCGTACCATGGAGTAAGAAGAGTCATGATGAAGATTCACGATATGAAGTCCGCACTCAACGCAGACGGCGCACTCGCGCGACTTGCGGCGTTGGCCGACGCCATGCCGTTCGAGGGTAGGCCGCAAGCCGATGCGCGCTACGTCAACAACCACATCCATACGACGTATTCGTTCTCGCCGTACTCGCCGACTTGCGCGATCTATATGGCGGCGATGAACGGACTGCCGACGCTCGGCATCATGGATCACGATTCGCTGTCCGGCGCGCGCGAGTTCATTGCAGCCGGAGCCATCGCGGGGATACAGACGACGATCGGCATCGAGACGCGCGTGTCCGTCGCGGGTACGCCACTCGAGGGGCGGCGCATCAACAATCCCGACCAACTCGGCAACATGTACGTCGCGGTACATGGCATCCCACATCCCTACATCGACGATACAGAGGCGTTCCTCAAGCCATACCGCGACCATCGCAATACACGCAATGTTGCCATGGTCGAACGCATCAATGCGTACTTAAAAGACTACGGCATCGCGCTCGACTTCGGGCGCGACGTTGTGCCACTGTCGATGTCGCACGACGGGGGTTCGATCACCGAACGTCACATCTGCTACGCGCTCGCGCACAAGATCGTCGAGGTGCGCGGTATGGGGCAGCCCACTGTGTCGTTCCTGACAGATACGCTCGGCATAGATGTATCGCCCAAGCTCGCGGACTATCTGCTTGATGTGCAGAATACCTATTACTACTACGACTTGCTCGGCGTACTCAAGTCGGGCATGGTTAAGCACTTTTATATCGATGCGACGGACGAGTGTCCGCACGTGACGGAGTTTATTCGGTTCGCGAAGAGCGTTAACGGCTACGCGGCATATCCATACCTCGGCGACGTCACGGACAGCGTTACAGGCGACAAGAAGGCGCAGACGTTCGAGGATCGCTATCTCGATGAGTTGTTCGAGGTAGTCAAAGACCTCGGCTTCAATGCCATCACCTACATGCCGACGCGCAACACGCTGGAGCAATTGCAACGCGTGCAGGCGCTCTGCAAACGGCACGATATGTTCGAGATCTGCGGCGAGGACATCAACTCACCGCGACAGGCGTTCATCTGCAAGGCGCTCGAGGATCCCGCGTTCAAGCACCTCTGCGACGCAACCTACGCGCTGATTCAGCACGAACGCAAGGGTTCACCAACATAAGCCAACACATTTTATTTCATATATAAAACATAACGGAAGGTATGACTATGAGTACTCCATTGCGCATGGGTATCATCGGCTATGGCGGCATGGCCAACTATCACCACAGAAGCATCAAGGACAGAACCGACATCGTCCCCGTCGGCGTATACGACATCGCCGAGAAGGCGAATGCGAAGGCGATCGAGAATGGCTTGAAGGTACACGCGTCGGCGGCCGAGTTGCTGTCGAGTGGTATCGACATCGTGCTCATCGCAACGCCCAACGACGTACACAAGGACTATGCGGTTCAGGCGCTCGAGGCTGGTATCAATGTCATCAGTGAGAAGCCCGTCGCTATGGACAGCGGCGAGTTGCAGACCATGATCGATACGGCCAACAAGACGGGCAAGCTGTTCACAGTTCACCAGAACCGCCGTTGGGACAAAGACTATCTCGTCGCCAAGGCCATCATCGAGCAGAACCTGATCGGAAACGTATTCGCGATCGAGTCGCGCGTCATGGGCGCGAACGGCATCCCCGGCGACTGGCGCGCGATGAAGAAGCACGGCGGCGGCATGGTGCTCGACTGGGGCGTACATCTGCTCGACCAGATCTGCGACGTGTACAAAGAGAAGATCGTGCAGATCTACTCGCGCGTGCAGCACATCACGACGGAAGAAGTCGACGACGGCTTCAAGGCCATCCTGACATTTGAATCGGGACGCGTCGCATTGGTTGAAGTATCGACCAATACGTTCGTCAACCTGCCGCGTTGGCACATCAGCGGACTCTACGGCACGGCTGTCATCAACGATTGGGATGCTACAGGCAAGATGGTCAAGGAAGTCCGCAAGCAGGGTCACGACGAGCTCGTCGCGATCAAGGCAGGCGCAGGTCTGACCAAGACCATGGCTCCGCGCGACGAGACCTCGATCGAAGAGATCCCGATGCCCGTGATCCCCGAGGAGATGAACTGGGGACAATACTACTCCAATGTCATCGCGCACCTCGCGGGCAAAGAACCCATCATCGTCACGCACGAGCAGGTCATGCGCGTCATGAAGGTCATGGAGACGATCTTCGAGTCCGAAGCCAAGGGCGCGGCGATCAACTGCAACCTCTAATCCTCAAGACAACAAAGCGGCTGACAATCACGCCAGCCGCTCTTGCTTTGCTCGTGTTTGACGCTACCCTTCTTGGTCTGACGCGTCTTTGAGCTTGATGGGTACGAATATGTCGAGCTGGTTGTAGCCCAAGCCCTTGCGTATGTTGTCGGATATGACCATGTGGCACATCGTGCGATGCCCCGGACGCTCGTCCAAGTCAAAGCCATCGCTGCGTTCGACCCAACGCCTGATCCCGTTGTATACCTGCTCGCTGCCGTCGCCGTCGACCGACATTGCCGCCGCGTACAGCCCGCCCTCGAAGTCGACGATGGAGAAGCCGCCGGTATCGGCCTCGGTCACATCGTCCCCAACCGCGTAGTACCACATGCCGCGCCCGTCCTCCTCGAACCATAGGAAGTCGAGCGGCATAAAGCACAGCTTGTTGCGCGGCTTATCGTATGCGCTGAACCATTTGTCGAAAGCCTCAGCTTCGCTGAAGTCGCGGAAGTACCCCGATGTCGCCATGCGACAGCGCGGCAATTGGATGATGCGTACCTCGGGTGATTTCTTGAGCTGTTCGGTGACGTCGAGTAAACGGTTGACGTCGGACGGATTGCCGTCGTAGTCGACGTTGCCGATGCACTGTTCGATCTCGCGCGCCTCCGCATACAGTAGCTTGACGTCGTCGGCATTGGCGAAGTCGGCGGCTTTGATGCGTCCGATGAAGCGCAAGATGATGTCGCGCAGTTCATGCAGCAGTGCGATCTCACTGTCGACGTCGCCGACCTTGCTGTTCAACACATCGAGTACGATGCTTGCGCTGTTGGTATCGAATATGCGCTTGATGTCCTTGATGCTGATGTTGAGCTTGCGCAGGATCAGGATCTGTTCGAGTCGAATCAGTTGTTGCTCGTCGTAGAGCCGATACGCGTAATCGGCGTTGCGCACGCTCGCGATGAGTCCCATATCCTCGTAGTAGCGCAGCGTACGTGCCGATACATCATACCGCGCCGATACGTCGCGAATCTTCATCAAATCGTTCATGATAGAACCCTCCCGTTGGTTTGACACCAGTATATCGCATGACGCAACGGCAGAGTCAATGGGCGATCGGCTCAATACCTGAATTCTTCTTCGTAATCTTCGTAATCTTCGTATTCATCGTCATCGTCGACGATAGACTCGCGACTGCCCGCCACGTAGGTTAGCTGTGCGCAGTCGCAGGGTATGCCACCGAACGGATAATCTTTCAGTTGCTTTGTAATCTGGAAGCCGTTGCGCGTGAGTACCTTGAGTGACGGTATATTCTGTATCTTGACGATCGTGTTGATGGCGTCTGCATAACGCTCGCGCTCGAATATATCCAGCACCGTACCCACGGCGGCCGTGGCCACACCGCGCGCGCGATAGCGCGGGTTCACGAAGTATGCGACGTTGCAGGTTGTGGACGGGACGTCAGACAGCGGCGGTTCAAACCGCGCGAGTTCGATGTGGCCGACGTAGAGTGCGCCGAGCTGTATGGCATAGAAAAAGCCGATCTGCCCGTGCCCGCGCATATACATCCAGACGGCGCGGCGGCACTCAGCCAGTGTGCGCGGTTGGACGCTACCCAGCGCGTAGGTCAAATCAGGTGAAAGTGCGCGGTAGAGGGAGACGTAGTCGTCGTTGTTATAGGGTCTGAGTGTAATATTCATAATCGTATAGAATTGTATGTGATGAGCCGGTGAAGAAACCCCAAGAAATCTGAAGAGATCCAATGAAGAAACCTGATAGAGAGACAGAACTATACGCACCCGTGGCGAAATACCTCGAGGGTGAGGGATACGCCGTTCACGCAGAAGTCAAAGATTGCGACGTGACCGCGACGCGCGATGGTACGTTGATCGTTGTGGAACTCAAGCGCAGCTTTACGCTGAAATTGCTGTACCAAGCCGTAGAGCGTCTGACCTACGCCGACGGCGTGTATGTCGCGATCCCTGCGTCATATAAGCAGTCGCGTGATTACAAGTATATCAAGGCATTGCTGAAGCGGTTGGGCGTAGGACTCATGCTTGTAGATACCTATATCGCCGAACCTGTATTGCAGCCCGTTATGCAGAAGCGTGACAACAAACACAAACGCGCAGTTGAGCGCGAGGCAGATGGACGCAGCCTCAATCTCAACGTTGCGGGCGTCAACGGTCGACATATGACGGCGTACAAGGAGCGGGCGCTACGGATCGCCGCGCTGCTCCGCGAGTACAACGTACTCACGGCACGCGAACTGACCAAACTCGGTATGCCGGGCAGTGGCAAGATTCTCCGCGACAACTACCAAGGTTGGTTTGTGTCACACGTCAAAGGGCAGTACATGCTGTCTCCCGAAGGTGCCAAGGCGCTGATGCATTACAGCGAATTGCTGAAATAACGTCGTTGAATTGGAACTATACAATTAGTATTATACAATAAACCCCGCGATATTTCAACTATTGAATCCCTGCCTTCGCAGCAAAAGTGCTTATCTTTTTGTTTGCGGAAAAATGTTATCATACAAAAATGCTACAAGTTAGGTAGAAAAGATGGGTGCTGTATGATCGGTACCCATCTTTTCTGTCCTCTTTGTATCGGAATTTTGTTGAATATGCCATAGGTTTATTACGCATATAAGGCACCTCTTGAGGGGATTGGACATTTCCCGTAAATCATGCTACAATACCATCATGACCATACAACTACAATG
>CAYPOE010000108.1:0-7991 GCA_964412285.1 uncultured Eubacteriales bacterium
TTACAAAAAAACTTTCTGATCTTTGGACAGAAGTCCGAAGACGGCACAGGCAAGGAAATCCCTGTGATCAAGGACTGGCTCGATACCACATCGGTAAAGAACCAAATAGTCACCATAGACGCAATGGACGATCAAACCGAGATCTCCAAGAAGAATAGAAAGAGAAAAGGCAATTATGTATTGGCTACCAAGGGCACTACCAAACAGACGATATGGGTTGGCTCTTGTGTAAGAAAGATCCGAGAAGATCGATGCGCCGAACGCATGAACGTATAACATTGCGCATACAATGGCACACCGCAGGGGGATGCCGATCCCTGCGGTGTGCGGATTCACGCAACATAACGTCGTGCGTGATGCAGCTGTCAGTTTATACCACGACACTTCCCATGCCGCATTATATAGTCATACATCAGTCGTACGCCATATCCGCGCGCCTCGTCGTCGACGCCTGCGACGCCTGCGATGTCGACGTGCGCCCACTCGGTATCGGCAGGTACAAAGTGGTCGAGGAACAGTGCGCCATGGATCGCCGAACTGCCCTTGCTGCCGATGTTGCAGATGTCGGCGAGTTTGCTCTCGATCTCATCGTGGTACGCCTTGTGCAACGGCATGTGCCATGCGAGGTCACCGCACGCGTCGCCGATCGCACACAGCTGTTTGACGACGTCGCCATGTCCGAACACGCCTGCGAGTTTGTCGCCCAATGCGGCGGCACACCCGCCCGTCAGCGTCGCAATGTCGATGACGACCTTGGCGCCGAGGTTCCCCGCATGGATCAGACCATCGGCGAGAATCAGTCGACCTTCGGCGTCTGTGTTGCCAACCTCAACCGTCACGCCGTTGGGATATTTGATCACGCACGACGGGATATACGCGCTGCCACCAGGTAGGTTCTCCGCGAGCGGGATGAGTCCTACGACGTTCAAACCCTCGGGCTTGGTCTGCGACAGAATCCGAAATACGCCTGCGACCGCGCCGCCGCCCGACATATCGTCGCGCGAATTGCTGAGGTTGCGCGCGACCTTGACGTTCATGCCGCCCATGTCGAATGTCAGTCCCTTACCGACGAGTGCAACAAGCGGCGCAGAGGTGTCACTGCAATAGCTGAGCTTGACAAAGCATGGCTTGCGCTCACTGCCGCGCCCGACTGTCGCCGTACCGACAAAGCCCATGCCCATCAGCTGATTGTTCGAGAATACTTCTGCTTTCACGCCTGTGTTGCGGAATGTCTCGGTCATCTTTTGCGCGAATGCATCGGGATACATATCCCACGCGGATGCGTTGGCGAGATCGCGCGCAAAGTTGACGCCCTCGCAGCGCGCGCGTACGCCTTCGATCGCCGCCGCTACGTCGGCATGACTGGGCTTATCAGACAGACCTTCCCCGTCGATATAGAGCGCGACATGCGGCTTTTCATCTTTCTTATACGCGGTAAAGCTGTAGTCTGCGAGGTACATGCCCTCCACAAGTGCCGCCATATCGCACAGCGACAGATGATCGCAGCACAGCACCGCCGTATCGTACCCGTTCTCGCGCGCACCCTTGATCGCGGCATGACCGCCGTCGCGCAGCGCAGCCGCATCGACCTTGTCGCCGATGCAGACGAGTGCGACGTCGCCGTCACTGTCGGCGCGGCCGAGGAAGTATGTGACCTTGCCCGCCTTGTCCATACCGCCCTTGCGCGGGTATGCGAGCTGCGCATCCTTGGCGTACGGTATGATGGTGAGTGCGGGTTGTGTCGTCTTGCCTACTTGTATGGTCATGGAAATCCTCCCCAATATTTTCTTCTATCATACCACACGCCGCACGGTTTTGCAATCCACATCCGCAGGGTAGGCGTGTGCCCACAATCCTATGTTAAACAACTTTGAGAATATCGCTCTTTCTCATATCTATCATGATCTTTGCGCAGTTTAATGCTTCGGCGTTAGGATTTGTAAACGCCATGGATGAATTGCATAGGTTGTCAAATGCTTTGCCCAGAACCAATTTACGCGTTCCTCCAACATTACTGCATTCCCCACAATTCCCGCAGGCATTTACATTTGCCCAGGCAACCTCTTTGAGACGTTCATCCATATCCGAGTCAATATCCCAAGTTCCCGGAACCCCCGCTGACCATATAGTCCAAGGACCAGGTATTTCATCAGAACCATTCATCCAAATAAAGCAGACACACTCGTCTTTGTACTTGATTTGCCAATAATTTTCTGATTCCTCGATGGGTATATCGTTCGCCCTCAAATGAGCGACAAAATCCAACGCATTCTTCTGCGTGTCACCTTTTAGAACATCGCCGATAACATCTTCAATTCTTTTGTTAGACACTTGCGCATACCTCCTATTGTATAAATGCCCTTCATTAAGAGTATACCAAAAGCCCACCACTCCGTCAAAGGTTTCCCACCCCTACCCTTCATCGGATTTTAGGATGTACCTCAAACATCTGCACAACAAACGTTGACACCTCACCGCGCACGTTATATAATATTCTAAAATCATTTGCTGTGAGGTATCCCATTCTATGGAACTCAAAATATTCACCGACGCCAAAGCCTTGGGCGAAGCCGCCGCTGCGTTTGTAGCCGACAAGCTGAACGCAGTCATCGCGGCACAGGGCGCGGCGCGTCTGCTCGTATCGACGGGCATGTCGCAGTTCGAGATGTTCGAGTCGCTCGTCACGCATGACGTGGATTGGAGCAAGGTCGAGATGTTTCACCTCGACGAGTACATCGGCATGACGACGGAGCACGGCGCGAGCTTCCGCCGCTACTTAGAGCAGCGCTTCGTAAGCAAAGTGCCTCTCAAAGCCGCGCACTACGTGAGCGGCGAAGGCAGCGCCGACGACGTCGCCGCGCACATCGCGGCGCTGGGTGCGCTCGTCACGGCCGCACCGATCGACCTCGGCATCATCGGCATCGGCGAGAATGGCCACATCGCGTTCAATGACCCGCCCGCCGACTTCGATACGATCGAGCCGTACATCATCGTGACGCTAGACGAACGTTGCCGCCGCCAGCAGCTCGGCGAAGGCTGGTTCCCGACGTTCGACGACGTACCCAAGCAAGCCATCTCCATGAGCGTACACCAGATCATGCAGTGTAAGACGATCCTGTCCGTCGTACCGCACGCAGTCAAAGCCGAAGCCGTCAAGGCGACGCTCGACAGCGACGTTACGCCGACTGTCCCCGCAACGATGCTCAAGCGGCACGCCGACTGGCATCTGTACGTAGACGAAAACTCGGCCGCCCTGTTGAAATGACCCAATATAAAATTACAGGCGGTCGCATCATCACGCCGCACGGCATCACGCACGGCTGCATACTCGTCGACGATGGCGTCATCACGCATGTGGGTGCCGACGTATCCGCGCCCGACTACGCCGTCATCGACGCGCGCGGACAGTACATCTCGCCCGGGTTCATCGACATCCATCAACACGGCGGCGGCGGGTACGACTATATGGATGCGACGCCTGACGCGTACCTCGGCATATTGCGCGAACACATGCGCCACGGCGCGACCTCCGTCGTACCCACGACCTTGGCCGCATCGTTCGACGAGATCGCCACGACCTGTGCCGTCTACAATCAAGTTGCGGCTATGGATTTACCCGTGACGCTGCTCGGTCTGCACCTCGAAGGTCCCTACTTCTCGCTCGAACAGCGTGGCGCACAGGATCCGCGCTACATCCGCAACCCGTCGCCCGACGAGTACGGGCGGATCCTGTCGCTCTGCGATGGCATCGTACGATGGAGCATCGCGCCTGAACTCGATGGCGCGCTCGCGCTCGGACGGCGGCTGTCATCGGTCGGTATATTGCCGTCTGCCGCGCACACCGACGCGACGTACGACGAGATGCTCGCCGCATACGACAGTGGTTACACCCACATCACGCATCTGTACTCGGGGATGCCGCCCGTGCGCAGGATCCATGCGCACCGCGTTGCAGGCCCCATCGAGGCCGCGTATCTGCTCGACGGTATGACGGTCGAGATCATCGCCGACGGTGTGCATCTGCCACCGCCGCTACTCAAACTCATTTACAAGATCAAGGGTTCGACACACATCGCACTCTGCACCGACGCGATGCGCGGCGCAGGGCAGACCTCGGGCGAGAGCATCATCGGCAGTCTCACGCATGGGCAGCAGTGCATCATCGCGGACGGCGTCGCGTATCTGCCCGACCGTTCGGCATTCGCGGGCAGCGTCGCGACCTGCGACCGGCTCGTGCGCACGATGGTCACGATGGCCGACGTGCCGCTGCGCGAGGCCGTGACCATGATGACGCTGACCCCCGCGACGATCCTGAACGCACATCGACGCAAGGGCAGCTTATCCGTGGGCAAGGACGCGGACATCATCCTATTTAACGACAACATCCACGTGAGCCGCGTCATGCACGGCGGCACATTCGTATGGGAGGCATCACATGCGCAAGCGGAACTATAGTATGCAACGGTATTGGGAGCAGATGGCGGCCAACCACACGCCACGGCTGCGCTACACGCCCGATCAGGATTACGCGGCGTGGCAGTCGGCGGCGTTGACCAAGCTGCACGAACGACTCGGTGACTGGCCGGAGCGTGTGCCGCTCGATGCGGAGGTCGAATACAGCGTCGAGCGTGACGGTCTAATCGAGGAGCGCGTCGTGTTTGAAGCCGACGCATATATGTCGGTACCATGCATCGTGCTGTATCGGCAGGGTATGTCGAAGGATAAATGCAACCCCGCGATCCTGTGCAGCCACGGACACGGCGCGTTCGGCAAGTATCCCGTCGCGGGCGTGCGACTGAACCAAGGCATCGAGGACAATATCGCGCTGCACAACTACAACTACGCTGAGCAGCTCGCGCAGCGCGGCTATCTCACGATTACGCCCGACCTGCGCTCATTCGGGGAACGCCGCGACGGGTTCGCCCTCAACGAGTTCGGACGCGATCCCTTCCCGGGACGCGACGTGTGCAACATCAACTTCATCAAGGGCGCACTGTTCGGTATGTATACGATGACGCTGAATATCTGGGACTTCATGCGGTGCATCGACTACCTCGAGACGCGCGACGAAGTCGATCCCGGCAAAATTGGCATGATCGGCCTGAGTCAGGGCGGCACGATGACGACGTTCACGACGGCGATCGAGCCACGCATCCGTGCCGCATGTATCTGCGGTTATGTCAATCCGTTCGCGGATTTCGCGATTCGTGACGCCAACTTTTGCGGCTCGCAGATCGTACCCGAACTGTACAAGTACTTCGATACGCACGACGTAGCGGGCATGATCGCGCCGCGCCCGCTCCTGCTTGATATGGGCACGTATGACGATTGCTTTCCGATCCACGATCTGATGGATGGATACGAGCGCACCAAAGCCATCTACGACGCGGCAGGCTGCGGCGATAAGCTACACAAAGACGTACACCTCGGTGGTCACGCGTTCGGCGGCAGCGGCGCGTTTGCGTTCTTCGATCAGTATTTACGGTAGTATGTATGCATAAAGCCCCGCACACGCGGGGCTTTATTTTGCTCACACTACGTCGTACCCTTGCTCCTCAATTGCCGAAGCCATCGCCTCGGTCGACACGCTGTCGCCGTGCGTGACGGTCACGGTCTTGCCTTTGAGATCCACAGCTACATCGGTCACACCTGCAATCGCGGATACCGCCGTCTTGACCGCCCGCTCGCAATGTTCGCACGACATGCCATTCACGTGTAAAACTGTCTGCATACTGCCTCCTATGCCTACTCTAGTTTGTTTTTGATGCGTTTGAGCCGCAGTGCGTTGGTCAATACCGATACGCTCGACAGACTCATCGCCGCCGCCGCAATCACAGGCGACAGCAGCGGCCCTCCCAACGCGTACAGCAGTCCGGCGGCGACGGGAATCCCCGCAACGTTATAGCCGAATGCCCAGAACAGATTCTGCTTGATGTTGCGGATCGTCGCGCGCGACAGCCGGATCGCGGCGGCGACGTCGTTGAGGTCGCCGCGCATGAGTACGATGTCTGCACTCTCCATCGCGACGTCGGTACCGCTGCCAATCGCGATACCCACGTCGGCCGTGACCAACGCAGGTGCGTCGTTGATGCCGTCGCCGACCATTGCGACGATGGCGCCGTCGGACTGCAATCGCTTGATCTCGCCCGCCTTATCCTGCGGCAATACCTCGGACAGCACGCGCGTCACGCCGACCTGTTTGGCGATGGCGTTGGCCGTACGCGCGTTGTCGCCCGTCAACATGCATACCTCGACGCCCATGTCGATCAGCCGCCGCACGGCTTCCGCGCTCGTCGGTTTGACCACGTCGGCGACCGCGATGACGCCGACAGGCACGAGTTTGTCGCCCGCCGCGACGTACATTGCAGTCTTACCCTGCTCGGACAGGCGCGCGGCGCGCTGTTGCAACGACGTGATGTTCACGCCGTACGCGGCCATGAGTTTGTCGTTGCCGACGAGTACCGCCTCACCGTCGATGACCACGCGGATGCCCTGTCCTGTGATCGACGTGAACTCCGAAACCTCGAGCAACTCCACGCGCTGCTGCTCGGCATACTTGATGATGGCGCTGCCGAGCGGATGCTCGCTGCCACGCTCGGCCGACGCAACGTACTGCAACAACGCGCGCTCATCCACGCCGTCGGTGGCAACGATATCGGTTACGCGCGGCTTGCCTTCGGTGACGGTGCCCGTCTTGTCAAGCACGACGACGCGCACCTTGTGCGCGGTCTCAAGCGCCGCGCCACTCTTGATCAGGACGCCGCGCTCCGCGCCGACGCCTGTGCCGACCATAATCGCAGTCGGCGTGGCGAGTCCAAGTGCGCACGGACACGCGATCACAAGTACCGATATAAAGATGGTCAGCGCGAAGGGCAGATCTTGCCCTGCGATGAACCAGCCCGCGAACGCGACGGCTGCGACGCCGAACACGATGGGCACAAAGTAACCCGACACGACATCGGCCAGCTGCGCAATCGGAGCCTTGCTGCCCTGCGCATCCTCAACGAGCTTGATGATCTGCGCGAGTGCCGTGTCGCTGCCGACTTTGGTCGCCTCGAATGTCAGTACGCCCGTCGTATTGACGCTCGCGGCGTAGACGTTGTCGCCGACGCGCTTGTCGACAGGCAGACTCTCCCCCGTGAGCATGGACTCATCGACCGCCGTATTGCCGCCTGTGACGACGCCGTCGACGGGGATTTTACCGCCGGGCTTCACGCGGATCACGTCGCCGACCTCGACTTCTTCGATCGGGATCTCAACTTCGCGACCATCGACGATGCGGAGCGCCGTGCGCGGTTGTAGACCCATGAGCTTCTTGATGGCTTCGCTCGTCTTGCCCTTGGAAATTGCCTCGAGCGTCTTGCCGAGCAGAATCAGCGTGATGATGACGCCCGCGGTCTCATAATATAGATGCTCGGCATACGCAACATCGCCCTGTGAGATGCGCACCGTCGCGTATAGGCTGTACAACACGGCGGCCGATGTACCCATCGCGATGAGGCTGTCCATGTTGGGTGCGCGCATGAATATCGCACGGAAGCCCACGACGTAGAAGCGATACCCTGCACCAAGCGCAGGTAGCGTGAGTGCGAGCTGCACAAGTGCGAACGTCAGCGGGTGGTGCATGGGATGCAACGCTTTGGGCAGCGGCAACGTCCAACCAAACGGCAGCATATGCCCCATCGCGATATACAGCAGCGGCAATGTGAATACTGCCGCTACGATACATTTGATGCGTAGTATACGTACAGCCTTCTCTTTGCGTAATTTATCCTGATCCACAGTCTGACGTTCTATCTCGCGCCAACCGTAGCCTAATGTTTCAATGCTGTGCTTGATGTCGTCGAGGCTGATGACGTCGCTGTCGTACTCGACGGCCATGCGTTCGGCCGCGAGGTTGACGCTGCACGACGACACGCCCATCTTCTTGGACACCACCTTTTCGATCCGCGCCGAACACGCGGCACAGGTCATACCTGTGATCCCTACCG
>CAYPOE010000109.1:0-7710 GCA_964412285.1 uncultured Eubacteriales bacterium
GGAAAGATATGCGCAAACAGAGGGGACTCAAACAGAGTGTGATGATTTCAAATTCTCTAGTGCTGTCTGTGCTGTTGGTGATCCTTGCGACGATCGGTTTGTTCTTCTTTGAAAGAGAAATCTCCCAGCGCAACAACGCGCAAATGACCGAGGCCGTGTCCAAGTACGCCGAACAGTTGGACGCGTGGTTGGTCAAACAGGGAGCATTCGTCGGCGATCATGCCCAAGCGTTCACAATGTTTGAAACGCTCAACATAGGCCACGAACACAACGAAACCTATCTACGTTCCATCAAGGCCACCCACCCCGACCTGCTCGACTGTTATACAGGTTACGAGACCAAGGAGATGTACTTGACCGGGGATGCGTTGCCCGCAGACTACGACTGTACATCGCGCGGCTGGTACAAAGCGGCCAAGGCCGCGAACGGTCCAATCTACACTGCGCCGTATATCGACGCATTCACAGGAAAGATGGTCATCAGCGTGGCTACGCCGATCCATCGAGACGGCACGCTCATTGGCGTATTTGCGTTAGATGTGCTCGTGGATACGCTGACCCAAATCGCTTCCGACATTCAACTGCACGCCAAAGGGTATCCCGTCCTCATCGATAACGAGGGCAACATCGTCGTCCATCGCGACGAGACGCTGATGGCTTCCGTCGACAGCGCGGGCAACGAGATCAAGACGAATGTCGCCGATATGCAGGGCGACTATGCGACGTTTGTCGGATCATTGGAGGGCGGCGCATCGACGTCGGGAAACGGTGTAGATGTGAATGACATCCCATCTCATTTCAACTTTACGCGGTTAAAGACGACTCCATGGACGGTCGGTTTCGTCATCCCACTGAGCAACTATATGACGTCCATCAACCATTTCCGCATATTGTATGTCGGGTTGGTTGTGATATTCATCATCATTGGCAATATCGTACTGTGGTTTGCGCTCGTACACAACCTGCGTCCGCTGCGCACCATGACACACATAGCCCGCGAGATGACCGAGGGAAACCTCAACGTAACATTCTCACATCATGCCAACGATGAGATCGGGGCATTATGCGACGCGCTGTCGCGTTCCAACGCGACGATCGGCGGGTATGTCCATGAAATGTCGGATATTCTCAGGCGCATGTCAGATGGAGACCTCACAGTACGTACGACGCAGGCGTACATCGGCGATTTCGCCGACATAGAACGCTCGGTCACGCGCTTCGTCAACGATATGTCGAGTACTCTGTCACATATCCAGTCCGTGGCGTTGGAGGTGTCGGGCGGGTCGAACAATCTGTCGGCGGCGGCCGCACGTTTGGCGCAGGGCGCTACAGAACAGGCCGCATCGGTCGAACAGCTGTCGTCATCCATCGATGACATTGTGTCCAAAGTAGCGCAAAGTGCCGCCGATACCGACGCGATACACGACATGGCCGTCAACGAGTACGACGCTATGCAGCGCAACAACGATACCATGCAGCGGCTCATGTCGACCATCCACGACATCGCCTCGCATTCGGCAGAGATCAACAAGATCATCAAAACCATCGAGGACATCGCGTTCCAGACCAACATCCTCGCGCTCAACGCGTCGGTCGAGTCGGCGCGGGCCGGGGAGGCAGGCAGCGGCTTCGCAGTCGTAGCCGAGGAGGTGCGCAACCTCGCGAACAAGTCTGCGAAAGCTGCCAAACATACCGCGGCGCTGATTGAGGCGTCGGTACGCGCCATCGACGAAGGCGTACGCTTGGCGACCAAGACCTCCGACGATCTGCTCGACAGCGTGGAGAGTTCCCAGTCCATCGCCGCGCTTGCGACCAACATCAAATGCAACAGCGACGAACAGTCGGGCGCACTCACACAGATCATGCACGGCATCAACCGCATATCCGACGTTGTACAAATGAACTCAAGTACGAGTGAGGAATCCGCCGCCGCAAGTCACCAACTGTCCGATCAAGCGAATCTATTGCTCGGCTACGTCGAACGGTTCAAGACCCAGGCGCATACCACGAATCAGCCGAAGATCCATCTGTAAGCAAGCGAGAGATACAAAATGAGCCAAGGGTACATAACCCTTGGCTCATTTTTGGATGGCTTGATGTAAACTGCCGATCTTTATCGATTCAAAAGCTGGTAGATCATATACGCCGCATCGCCGCGCGTAACCTTCTGTTTGGGCAATATCTTGTTGTCCGCCGCGGGCAGCAACTGGAGCTGCTCACACATCGCCATATACGCCATATTCTCCGACGTGATGTCGGCTTTATCGGCATAACCTACGGTATACATGGACGAGTACTCGCCCATGATGCCCATGGCCTTGCTGAACAGCAGCAAATACTTGATCGCATCCTCGCGCGTGACCTCAGCGTCGGGCGCGACGTCAATCGCCTTCACGTAGTCGCCGTTGACGGCCATCGTATACATCCACGACATGTACTCGGTGTTGCTGACAGAACCCCTCTTGACGTCATTGTATCGATACCCATACTGCGTGAAGGTATTATACAGTTGAGAGAACAATTCGGACTGCGTGATGTTCTCGTCGGGCTTGAACGGATTATCCGAGACGAGCACGCCCAACTCGGCCAACTTCGCGATCTCTTTTTCGTACTTGTGACCCGCTATGTCCTCGTATTCGATGGGCTGTACAACGTTGGTATACCAATAGCTGAAGTCAATGAGTTCGCCGCTGACCGCATCCACCCACTGCTTACCCTCAGGCAAACCGTACACGAGCGTGTACTGCGTGGGCGAAGAGGGTGCGGGCATCTTGCTCGACAGCATATCCATCTTGTCGAGATCTCGGTATATGATCTGATAGCTGAGCTGCACGCCAGCCTTTTCACCAAACGTCTTGATGGCCGCCGCTTGCGATATAACATCCTGCTTCTGCGGCAACTTGCCGTTATACAGCGTAAGGTTATACGAAGTGATCAGATTATTTTTGCCTACGGTGACGTTGACGCCGTAGTTCGCGATGTTGTAGCCATTGACCTGCTGCGGATACACAAATGTGATTGATCCCCTATCATCGACGTACGGATTGACGTCGGGTTTCTTGCTGATGCCCGTGACGCCCGCACCATACTTCTCGATGAACGCGTCGGCTGCGGCTTGCTGCTTGGCCTGATCGCGCTTGGCATCTTTGCCGCCATCCGTCGTACTACTGTAAACGTACAGGTTGAGCAGCTGTTTGGTCTGTGCGTCAAAGTCCGCGTACAAGCTGTCGTAGTTGTAAGAATCCTCGGAGTCAGGCTCACGATTGACGTTGATGTTAAGCGCGTACCGTTGGCCGTTGTAGTTGTAGGATACCGAGCTACTGACGTTGTAACGCTCGTCTACCCCTGCGAGTTTCATGCTGTGCAGTATCGCCATAGCGTCATCGACGCTCATGAGACCGTCCATATTCTCGGCCACGGCCTGCTCCTGCGGCGACAGTCCGCCTGCATCCATCGCGGCTTCGGACCTGGCCATACCTGCGCCCATCATGGGATAGTACGGCATACCGTACGAACCCGTGGAAGTGGGCTCGCCCGTCTTTGCGTCAATGTAGTCACCCGCCGCAGCCTCAGGGGTATACACGAGGCGCAGACCGTCTACATCCTCGACATAGACGAGTCGCAGCGGGTACGCCTTGTTGTACGCCGTAGCGGCCTGTTGCGCGTTGATGACGCCGTCGGTCTTGGCGAATACACCCGTGTAGTCGTAGCTCGAGTAGAAGTTGGTCACACCGCCCGTCGTGCTGTCGATGTTGACCGATACGCCGCCGTACGGCAGTTTGACGCCGTTGACCACGCGTCCGATTGTGATATAATATTGGTTGTTCGCCAGCACGTTATCTGCGGTTTGTATATCATCGACCATCAGGTCGCCGTAATACTCGGGCGCAATCTTCTGAACGAACGCCGTCGCGATGGATTTCGCCTCATCCGATGTAATCTTGGGGAATGACTTGACACGGGAATCCTCATAGTAATAGTAATAAGAGTGCGTGTCATGAGAATACCATGTGATGTGCTTGTCCGTCGTGACCGATACCGAAATATTGCCTCCTGCGGGTCGCGCATACGGCGCAGGCGCGTTGCCGTCGGACGACGCCAGCGGCTTTGTAGACCACGTGAATGACCATACGCCCACCTGGTCGCTCCACTGCGAATACGAGCTTGAGAATTCGGTATAGTCGGCGGGGACGTCCACGCGCGACTTGGCGAATGTGATCAGCGCCTCGAGTTGCTGCTTGTCTCCAACGGGCGCTTGTATACCGTCCGCCGTAGATACGGCGTTGACTGCAACTGGTTCGGGTACGGGGACGGCCTTGGCCATGGCGTACGCGGTTGCGCCGCTGAAATTCAGCATCATCGCGGCGGTTACGCCTATGACTGCAATACGTTTCATGTTTCCTCCTTGAAATCTAAGAATTCTGATAATCAATAGTTGGGTATTTTTGTACGGTTTATATGACAAAGAGACCATGCTGCGCATTATGTATACTCAGTCTGGTCTATCTATGTCTATGATGATTTGAGATGATTTGATTTCGATGGTACATCATGCTTATCAGACGCTATCTGCGCGTATACTCAACTTGCGATTCTCTAAGAACTGGCACCGCACCCAATCCGTCATCATGAGCTCGTCGTTTTGTGCGACCAAATGCTCGTACAACGTCTTGCGCAACGTCGCCACAACCTCATCATGCCCATCGTTGATGCAATTATGCAACTCCCATGGGTCATTCTTCATGTCGTACAGCTCGTCGAGGTCGGTACCGTTCCAGACGTACTTCCAATCGTCGGTACGGATGCAGCGCTGGGAATACAGGCCGAACTGCTGTCCATTGTATGTCATGACGGCGTAGTCGAGCTTCTTGTGCTGTGACACGTCGCCGAGCAGCGGCAACAGACTGACGCCGTGCGTGTTGGACTCGTTTCCGACGTAGTTGTCAGTGACGTCCATGAGCGTAGCGGCGATGTCGAGCATATTGCAGACATAACGATCGTTGATGATGCGGCGACCGATCATCTTGGGGTAGTGGATGATGAGCGGCACATGTACGATATCCTCGTACATGACATAGTGCTTATCCATCATATGATGCGAACCGCACATATCGCCGTGGTCGCTCGTGATGATGACCATGGTCTCATCGGCTTTACCCGTCTCCTCGATGGCGGCCATGATGCGCCCGACGCAATCGTCGATCTGCGAGATCATCGCGTAGTAACGCCGCACGATGGGCTCCCACTCGCGCCATGTATACTTCTCAATGCGCCATGAATAGAGCTGCTGCTCTTGGATGTACGGCTTGCCCTCGAACGATTCCGACATCGAACCCCACTGCGGGATCGTGACGTCGTCGTACTTGCGCATGAACAGCGTATTGGGTACGCACGGCGGGTGCGGCTCGACAAACTCGCTGTGTACGAAGTACGGCTCGCCCTTCTTGGCGAACTGCTGTATCAGCTCAATCGTCTTGTCCGTCTCCCAGTATGCGACGGAATCCTCGTATTTTCCATATTCGACGGTACCAAAGAAACCGTTAACCGCGTGCTGTTCGGCCATCTGCGACACCTTCTTGGCGTGCGAGATGTGCTTCTCGTAGCCGAAGTCGGTCGCCGAATATATGGGGTTGACGTCCCACTTGCCGAAGTGTCCGGTCGAGTAGCCTGCCTCGTTCAACGCAGTCAACCACGAGAAGAACGTGTTGGGTCGCAGTGACTGCACCTTCATCGCGGACTGATTCCAATATGCGCCGAAGTTTTCGGCACGCTTGCCCGCGAACAGACAAGTGCGCGACGGGCCGCATACGGGCGACGGCGAGTAGGCTTTGGTGAACACGACGCTGCTCTGCGCGAGCTTATCGATGTTGGGTGTTTTGACCGGGAACGCCCCGACATGCCCAAGGCAGTCGTAGCGCAGCTGATCAAATACCAATAAGACGATGTTGGGTCTATCCTTCATGATCTGGTCAATTGACAACTTTGCGTATCGGGCGCGTTTCATCTAAATCAGCGCCGTGTTTTTTTCGTATGTTGAGGAGCAATTGTTTGATGTCGATGCCGTCTTCGTCGTCAGGCAGCGGCTTGGGTACGTCTATGTCATCGCGCGGCGACGCAGCGGACTCTGCAGGCGGGGCTTCAAACTCGAACTCGGATTCAGACACAGGCTCGAACGTAGGTTCGGGCGCGAGTGCGGGTTCGGGCGTGAACACGGGTCGCTTGGGTTCGACAGACGACTGTTTCGCGTGTTTGGGTTCGGCGGCCGGCTGCGAACGCTTGGACTCGGTCGCTGTAGCGATGGGCTGCGGCTGTTCGACTTCAGACGTGTTGTCGAGCATCGCGAATAGATCATCGAGCGACTTGTTGGTCTCTTTAGAATACTCGAGGATGTGGCGCTGTGTCGTGTAGACCAAACGCAACGCGTCCTTGAAGCGCTCCACATAGTCGTGTATTGTTTTATAATTATGCATGGTGTTGCGCGCGTATTCATCGGCCTCGCCCTTGACACGCGCAACCTCGGCATTCGCGGACGCGAGCAGCGCGTCGGCCTCGGCCTTGGCCTTCTGGCGTATCTCCTCGGACACGTTGTGCGCTACGAGCAGCGCGCTCTGCAACGCGTCGGCCGTACTGCGGTACTGCCCGACGGACTCCTCTAACGCCGTGATCTTGTCGCGCGCGGCGATGTTGTCGGTGTAGAGCTTCTCGTAACTCGACATGACGTCGTTGAGAAACTCGTCGACCTCCTGCTTGGAATACCCGCGAACCTCGCGGTTGAACACCTTATTCCGTATATCTACCGGGGTAATCATGTTGTCGTCCCTCTTTTGTGTGTCGCGTAAATCAAAAACCGTTTATCAGCATCTTTAGAACCATACGAAAACGGATACGATGTTCATCAGTACGTATTGTATCAACAGCATCAGAATTAGGGGCGAGAAGTCAAAGAACATCATACGTCCCCCGCTGTATCGCATAACGAAGTTGCGTATCGGGCGCAATACAGGCTCGGTCAGCAAATAGACGGAGCGTGTGACGACGTTGTTGAGTAGCGGCAAAAAAGAAAATACACAGCGCAGTACTAAACACATCTGATACGCGTATAATAGATACAGTAGAATCGTTCGTACAATCACAGTGGCTCCCTAAAAGTTGAACTTATAAATCGCCGCCGTTTCAGCGAATTCTTTCTTGTAATCATCACCCGCCACGTTCACGCCGTTGGGGTTGATGACAAAGATGTCAGTGGACAACTTGCGGATCTCGCCAAGCAACGCGATGGCCGCACCGCTCGCGTAATCTACCACCCTGCGCGCCTCGTCGTGAGGCAACAGGTCGATTTTCAGTAACACGATCTTGTGGTTCTGAATATGCGTGACAACCTCTCCTGCCTCCTCAAAGGTAGCGGGTTGCAGAATCTCGATAGACGGACTGCCGGCAACGGTGTTGTTGATCGACACCACCTTGCTCTTACGCTGCTGCTTATCGGCGCGTGGAACTTCCTCGTGTACTTCCTCGTAGATCTCAGAATCGGTCTCTATCGTCGTGTCGACGCCGAAGAAATCGCTGAACCACTGCATTGCTGTTGAAAACATGATGCTTCCCCCTGTACTGTTTGCCTGCTGTCACTCGGCGTGTCGCTGTGCCGAATGTGTTGCGTTATGTTGCCGCGAAGATCGCGCTTCCAATACGTACCATATTGCTGCCATTGGC
>CAYPOE010000110.1:0-7691 GCA_964412285.1 uncultured Eubacteriales bacterium
CGACAATGGCATTGAACTGCGCGACATTCTCCGAATGTTCAAATCGGTGTGAGATGCCCGTTGTAAACCGTTTGATGACAATCTCGGGTTTGACGCCGAGCACCGACAGCGACGGCCCCGTCATACCGACGTCCGTGATATACGCGGTACCGCCTGGCAGAATCTGCTCATCGGCGGTCTGTACATGCGTATGCGTACCAAACACGCACGCCGCGCGCCCGTCCACGTAGAACCCCATTGCGAGTTTCTCACTCGTGGCCTCGGCATGAAAATCCACAAACGGCAAATCCACGCCTTCTTCGCGCATCGCGGCGAGTATGTTGTCGATCGTGCGGAACGGGCAATCGAGCGGCGGCAAAAACACCCGCCCCATCAGGCTCACGATCCCGATCTTGACGCCGTTGATGTCAAACGTATAGTACAGTTCTCCCGTACTGCCTGTGATATGCTCGCCGACATTGGGGTAGTTGGCGGGTCGCAAAACAGGGAATGCCATATCGAACAGCTCGGTAATTTCGCGCTTGTCGTAGGTATGATTCCCCATCGTGATGACGTCCACGCCGTAATTGATGAGTGCCTCGGCGTGTCTACGCATGATGCCATTTCCCGTCGCGGCGTTCTCACCGTTGGCGATACACAATGAAATGTCGTGCTGCCGTTTGAGGTCGTCGAGATGACCCTTCAGGTAGCTCACGCCTACCGTGCCTACGATGTCGCCTATCACCAAGATGTTCAACGCAGCTGCCCCTTTGTTCCGTTTTTGTAAGAGTATAGCATATTATTCGCACATTGTCAAGTGTTGGCAAGGGCTTTTAATCCGAATGGATCGTTGCTCTGACTGCCGCTACCTCGTATGGTCTTTCCATTGTTGTGGTTCGTCTTGCATGGCGCCGATGTAGCACAGTATGCGTTCCATCGTATAATCCCCCTGCGGAGATTATACGATGGGTTCACGCGGTTGTTGTGAGGCGATCGAGCAACGCATCCCTATCGTTGGGCAGACGCTCCGCAATCACATCGTCGAGCAGCGCGTTCAGCGCGACGCCGACGTCGACGCCGCGTAGCCCTGCGTCGAGCGCGTCGCGACCGTTGACGGCCAACATGGCCAGCGTGTGACAGCGCGCCGCCGCGCAACTTAGGATGCGCGGTATGTCGCATCGTTCGGGTATGCCATGCAGCAATGTCGACCACTCGAGCAGCCGCGCCGTCACGGATTCGCCGTGCGTGCGCAACATACGTCGCACATCGACTACGTCGCACAGCGGCTCGTCTGCGCGCGACAGTAGCGTCGTCAGCACGCGCGCCTGGTCGTTTGACAGCAGCAGTACACGCGGTACCGCCACTTCTCCCATCGCGCGAAGCAGCAGCGCCATGCGCAGCAGCGCATCCGACGTATCCGGCATACGCCGCAGCAGCTCGCCATCCACCTCACCCATGCGCGGCAGGATCCCGCACAACGCACCGCCGCATCGCACCCACACGTCGTACGCCGCGCCGCCGCACAGTATGCCCCAGACCTCGGCCGTCACACGCTCGCGGCTCACGTAGCATAGGTTGCGTCGCACCGCACACATCGCGGCCGCCGTGTCGGATTCGATGTCGTAGCCCAATCGCGACGCAAACCGCAGTGCGCGCAGGATGCGCAGTGCATCCTCGTTGAAGCGGCGCAGCGGGTCGCCGACTGTGCGTATGATGTGTGCGTGTACGTCGGACGCGCCGCGCGTCGGATCGTGCAGCGCACCGCTGTTGAGGTCGACCGCCATCGCGTTGACCGTGAAGTCGCGGCGCAGCAGGTCGCGCGCGAGATCGCGCGTGTAGGCGACGTGAGACGGCCGCCGCGCGTCGCGGTACACGCCGTCGGTACGCAGCGTCGTGACGTCGCAGCGCACGCCGTCGACGGTGACGCTCACGCAACCGTAGCCCGCGCCGTCGGTATGCGTGACGTGTGCCGCGCAGACGCGCAGGATGTCGGCGGGATACGCATCGGTCGCCATATCGCAGTCGTCGCCGTACGCCCCGCACTGTCCGAGGCGGCGGCGCAGCGTGTCGCGTACGCGTCCGCCGACGAGGTACGCATTGTAGCCGTGACGATGCAGCAAAGCGGCTATGTAAGCCGCCTCAGGATTGTGATTCAGCATGAACAAGTTGGATCACCAGATTCATCAACGCCGCATACGGTTCGGCATCCGTCGTACTCTTGACCATTCTATCATACGCCGCGCACTGCCGCATTGCGTCGCGCAGTCGCGCCGCACCCCACGCCTTGGCGTACCCGGCGTATCGCGTCGCGAGGAAGCGGCGGTTGTCGGGCAGCACGCCCTTCGCGCCATCGTAGGTCGCAAACATATGCACGTCTGCCAACGTCCCGTATAACGCCGCGCAGATCGCCGTCGGCGCGTCGCGATTCTTGCGCAACTCGTGAATCAGCGATAGCGCGCCCGGTATATCGCGCGAAAAGACGTACTCGCTGAGGCGGTACGCCTTGGGGTCGCCGACGGGCTGGATCAGCATGTCGACGGTCTGCTTCGTCAGACCTTGCTGCCCATGCGCTACGAGCTTGGGCAGTTCGGATGCGATGCGCTGCATGTCCACGCCGCAGAGCTGCACGATGTATCGCGCGACGTCGCGCGATACCGCCGCACCGCCGAGTTTGCACTCGCGTTCGACCCAACGTGTGAGGTCGGGTTCTGACTGCGGCTCACACGGCACTTCGACGCCGTGCTTCTTGATGAGTCCCACGCTCTCGCGGCTGAACTTGCCGATCGTGTCCTCGATGAACAGGATGACTGCCGTGTCGGGCGGCGATTCGAGAATGGGCTTGATGGCCTTGGCGTTGGCCGCCGTGAGCAGCGGCGTGTGGTCGCAGAGGATCACGCGCTTACTGCCCGACATGGGCGGCGTCACGCAAGCCGCGACGAACGCGTCGGCCTCAGCCTTCTCGCCGAATGCCTCGTAGTCGATCACGCCGCAGTCGGCCTTGTCGCGGATGATGCCCGCGTAGGTCTTGGCTAAGTACTGCTCCACGCCGTACAGCAGATACATCGGGCGGAGGATACCTGCCGCCAATTCTTTCTTCAACTCGGTTATCGTCATGTATAGAGCGCGTCATCGCGCGGCGGCGTCGACGAACATGACTTCGTCGTATCGCAGCATCCCCAGCTTGGCGCGCGCCTGTCGTTCCATGAACGACGGCGTGTCGGCGACGGCGCGTGTCGCGCGCAACTCGGCTTGGCGCGTCTGTTCGACGGCGATCTGCGCGTCGAGTTCGCGTACTTTGGCCTTGCGGCGATTGATCTCGGCTTCCTGCCCGACGAACGCCTGTATCGCATAAATCGTAAACGCCGTGAACAGAATCAGCTTGACGACGCTCCAGAACGTGCTCTTGCGTTTGGTGGTCTTTTGTGCTTTCATGGGATGAAATGGATGAAAATGATAGCGGGTCGATGTGGGCGTCGACCCCTACGTGCGACGGCGAACGCGCCGCAATGTATACCGCCGCCTGCGTTTGCGCGGACGCGGTTGTTGTTGCTGTTGCGGTTGATGCGATGGGTGCGGACGTGGCGGCGCGGCGGGTGAAACACTGCTATGCATAATGCGTTGGCTCAATGTGTGCAGCGATGCAGCTGTACGCCGGGCGGCCGACTGCGTGACGCGCGTCGCAGTCGCACGCGTGTAGCGTGCGAGTTCAACCGACTTGCGTCCTACGAATCGCGCCGGGTACCCGAGCAGCCAGAGTATGAATCGCACGGGATACATGAGCAACTTGAAGAGGAAGAGTACGACTGTGCGCAATAGCTTGTACACCGTCACGCACAACGATACAACGACCCCCGACAAAGTCAGCATGTAGAGGCAGAGTCCAACGGCCACGCCGAGAAACTGATAGAAGCGTATGAGTCCATCGTTGAGCCAAAAGATCGCGAAGAACAACAAAATCGAGGAGAGTAGCCAGAATAATATGTCTTCGATCCACAGCAGCACGACGGGGACTTTCACAATGCGCCGCGTGATGCGGAATACGTCGTAGAGTACGCCCATGACCACGCCGGCCAGTACGCACCCGAGCAGAATCGTGGCCTGCTCCGCCAATGTCACCGTCATGGCGATTAACGGAACAGTCCGCCGAAGAACGAACCCGACTTCTTGCGCGCGGTCTCCTGATAGAGCACGCCTTCGATGTCTCCCTCGACGACGAAGTCGCCCGAATCGACGGACAGTCCGCGCATACGCAGTCCCTGTCCGCGAATGTGCAGCGTGCCCAACGCCGTATCCAGTTCGACGCTCTCCTCGGAGAAGTTGACCACGTCGACGACCCCCGTCGCGATCAGCCGCGTGCGCTCCTCGATGGTCACGCTGTTGATCAACGCGCGCGACGCGCCGCTCATGCTCATACGTTTGTTCTCGTCCATATATCGCACCTCGAATCCTTGCATGTTCTGGTGAGTGCAGGTCTTGTACGACTCTATACTCATATACTATATATACGGACGATGCCACTTGCTTATGACACTTGCGCAGTGCCGCCTTACTCGATGATGCGGTACATGTCGGCAGCCTCATCCTTGCGGACGTGCTCGTTGAGTGCCAGCACCTCGGCCTTGAGCGTGTTCGAGCCAAAGCCGATCTCGATGATGTCGCCGATCTTGAGCGCGACCGACGGCTTGGCGGGTTTGCCATTGACGCTGACGCGTCCGCCGGCCGCGGCCTCGTTGGCGACGGTGCGGCGCTTGATGATGCGTGAAACCTTTAAGTATTTATCCAACCTCATGGAACATTCCTATCCTCGCGCATATACGCACATCTGCGGGTATATGCCTAAACACATATAGGCACGGTTTGTGCCGTGCCGCTATACGGTGTATGCTGTGTGCCGAATTATGCCTCGGCTTCGCCCTCGCTACCGACGACCTTGTCGCGGAGCTGCTTGCCTGCGCGGAAGCCCGGCGTACGCGTCGCGGCGATGTCCATCGGCTCGAGCGTACGCGGGTTGCGGCCGATGCGCGCCGCGCGCTCGCGCACCTCAAATGCGCCAAAGCCGAGTATCGTAACTTTTTCACCAGCGGCCAACGTGTCGCCGATGGTATCAAATACGGTTGTAACGACGGTCTCCACGTCCTTCTTGGTCATGGACAGCTTGGCTGCTACCGCGTCAACTAAATCAGACCTATTCATTTTGTCCTCCGAATATTGGGTCAGCGCCGGAAGCCTCTTGTGATCCCGAGTCCTGCATTCGCACCATCGCGCGATCACAGGATCGCATGATCGCACGATCAGTCCAACGCCGAAATGATTTGCTCGCGCAATCTCGCTTCAAACGACTATTCCCCGGGTTCCCCCACTCCATCGCCGTAAAATACCGCTTATCTGCGCGCATTTCCTATGCTATTATAGCATAATTGGGCGCGGTCGCGCAAGTGTAATCTGTCCGTTACCTTCTGCTACATCAGTCGCAGACGATGCAGCAACGCGACGATGCGCCGCCCCTTGGGCAATATCACGACGTCCTCCTCCGTGATGGTGCGCGTCAGGCACGCGAGTACGCCGTAACAAGCCGCACCCACGCCGATCGCGAGCGGCGTCGCGAAGAGGTTAGAGAGTCCCGCATACGACAACAGCGAATACGCAACCCACGCGCCGACGCCCATGAGCGACGCGCATACGATGGGCAATACGAAGATGCGCACGAGATCGAGTTTCAGCGACAGCACGCGCATCAAGAAGTACAGGTTGAGCAGCACGATGACGACGTAGCAGACATTGGTGCCGATGGGTGCGCCATTGATGTTGATGTTGGGGTTGGCTACGAGGAAATAGTTGATGGTTACTTTAATTATGCCCCCTATGAGCATATTTATTACGGGTACGTAGACTTTCCCCGTCGCTTGCAGGATCGCGGACGTAATGGATACGAGCGATACCCAAATGATGGCGATGGACAGCTCGGTCAGCAGCGGCGCGGCGAGTGCGGCCTCGGGTTCGCCCGCGTAGATCAGCGTCAGGATGGGCGCGGACAGCACGGAGATGCCGATCGCGCACGGCGCGGCGAAGATCACCGTGATGCGCAGCACGCTCGTGACCGTCGTACGCGCGCCGTCGAGGTCGCGTCCTGCGAGCAGCGTCGCGACGGCAGGTACGATCGACATCGAGAGTGCGACGATGACGACGAGCGGCAGATTGAACATCGTGCCCGCGTAGGTCATATACAGGCCGTAGAGCTTGTTCGCAAACGTGCCGTCGACGAAGCCCGCGCTCGGCGACAGCAGCGCGTATCGCGTGAAGAACTCCGCCGTAGGGTTGACGATGGCCTGCAACCGATTCTGGATCGTCATCGCGTCGATGAGGTTGGTCAGCGATGCGACCGACGCGCCGATCGTCACGGGTACGGCGAGGCTCACGAGCTCGATAAATAGCGACTTGATCGAGCGCGACTGCGAACGATCCGTATGTTTGTTGCGATGGGTGTAGATGTAGATGACGACGAGCGACAGCAGCGCGAGGAACGTACCCGAGGTCACGCCAAAGATGGCCCCGGCCGACGCGACCTGTATGTGATCCTCTACGGCGAGGTTATGGATAAAGAAGTAGGCAAGTCCGTAGCCGATCGCGAGTTTGCCGATGGCTTCGACGACTTCGCTGATTGCGGTCGGGTACATGTTCTGTTGCCCTTGGAAGTAGCCGCGGAACGCCGCGACGAGCGCGATGCAGATGACGGCGGGCGAGATCGCGACGATCGAGAGTGCGCTGCGCGCGCTGCCTCGATTGAGCATGAGCGCGAGCGGCTCGGCGAACCAATAGAGGACAAACGTACCCAACACGCCAATCCCAAACAGGAAGCACAGCGCGATCTTGAAGATCCGATCTGCCTCATGTCTGCGCCCGCGCACGATGGATTCAGACACCATCTTGCTGATCGCAACGGGGAAACCCGCGGTCGCGACGATGAACATGACGGTGTAGATGCTGTAGGCATTGGTGAACAGACCCATGCCGTCGGCCTTGAGCAGCAGCGTGAGGGGAATCTTAAATACCGCCGATATCACCTTGACGAGCAAGTTGGCGACGACGAGGATGATGGCGCCTTTGAGGAAACTCTGTTTGGTTTTGGACATAATCACGGCTCGTATTGCGCGTTTCGCGTTTTTTTGTTTGGGGCAGACCTGTATCGTTTACTTAATTATATATCTATATATATGGTACATGCAATAGCGTTTAGCACAATGTTACGCAATTGTAAGACAAGTTACAGGAATGTTACAGCGCGCGGATCCATCGCCGCACCGCGCGGAGGCGCAAAGTTTGTTGAAGATGCGGCTGGTTTGTGCTATACTGTGAGTGAGTTTTTTGTAAGAATACGACGGAAGTCAAGGGGCGACCGACATGCTCGAACCCAGAAATCACTTTTCAGATAACAGGATTCCTTCTCTCGATTTACTAAAAACAGTGGCGATCATCTTCGTAGTGATTTATCACAATTACCCGTTTTTTGGTTTTGATTTTTTGAATAGCCCGGGTTACGCAACGTATACAAACTATTTTTTGATGCCTTTATTCAGCACATGCGTTCCGATATTCTTTTTTGTCAACGGCGCGTTGCTTCTGAATAAGCACTTTGTTTTGAAACGCCATATCGTCAAGACCGTCAAATTGATGATCATCACGCTATCGTGGTCGGTGATTCTATTGACGGTGCA
>CAYPOE010000111.1:0-7690 GCA_964412285.1 uncultured Eubacteriales bacterium
GATCAAGCGGCCACGGTGCGGAAAGACATGGACAGTCTGATCGTTCTCAATCAAGCAGAGACGAATCTACAGGCGTTCGACATTTACCTCAAAAGGTACAAGCCTGTGTTCGACAGCGCCATCGAAATCATTCTGAAATTGTACGCCGATGAACAAGCCAAGGTACAGGATGCGGGTACACATGCATCGGGTACCATCCGGCTGTCTTACTTTATACTGATTGTCGTTTCTGCGATTGCATTTATGGTGACGCTGGTGATCATTTGGCTCATCACTGCATCGTTCGCCAAGCCCATCACACAGCTCGAAAAGGCCGCCGACCAGATGGCCAAGGGCGTACTCACGGCCAAGATCGAGTACGAGAGCAAAGACGAATTGGGCAGTCTCGCCGCGAGTATGCGTACGTCGATGGGTATCATCGACGCATACGTCAAGGACATCGCGCGCGCCATGCGTGAGATGGCCGGCAACAACTTCGACGTCTATCCGGCGCAGAAATTCATCGGCGATTTTTCCGAGATCGAACACAGCATTACGTTGTTCATTGGGAACATATGTAACGTACTCAATGAGATCCGCATGTCGTCGGATCAGGTCTACACGGGTGCAGATCAGGTCGCGTCGGGTGCGCAAGCGCTTGCGCAGGGCGTAACCGAGCAGGCGAGTACGGTGCAGGAACTGCTCGCGACATTGACTGACATCACAGAACGCGTACGGCTCAATGCCGATAACGCCGATGCGGCCAACAAGATGGCCGAGGAAGCGACGCTGGCGATCTCCAACAGCAACACCCAGATGCAGAGCCTCATGCAAGCCATGGTCGATATACACGACAAGTCGTCGCAGATCAACAAGATCATCCAGACCATCGAGGACATCTCGTTCCAGACCAACATGCTTGCGCTCAATGCGTCGGTTGAGGCTGCGCGTGCGGGTGAGGCTGGACGTGGCTTCACCGTCGTCGCACAGGAAGTGCGCAATCTCGCGGGTCGTTCGGCCGAGGCGGTCAAGAATACGACCGAGCTGATCGAAGCATCGGTGCAGTCCATCAACGAGGGCGTCAAGCTGGCCGAACTCACGGCCAACGACCTGCTCGACGTCGTCGAACGCACCAAATCCACGTCGGAACTCATCGCGGGTATCAGCGTGGCCAACAACGAGCAGGCAATCGCCATATCGCAGGTACGCGTCGGCATCGACCAGATCTCCGCCGTCGTGCAGTCCAATTCGGCCAACTCTGAGGAAGCCGCAGCCGCATCGCAGGAGCTGTCGAGTCAAGCCATGGTATTCAAGGATCTCGTCGCCAAGTTCCACCTCAACCAGCAACTCACGCGCACGATGTCCACTACCCCGCTGCGTGGATTCGATCTGCACGCGCCGCAAGATCCGCCCCGCCCTGCGCGATCTCACACAGTAGCACCATCTGCCGCCGCGTCGTCCCATGTCGACGAGGTACCCGCACTACAGTCGGGCGGATCGGGCATGTACAAGTATTAAGGCTCGATGCGACGATGCGTCGTATGTCGATTTCAACCAGCCGCGCATGTGCGCGGCTTTGTTTTTCTTGCTTTTTGACAGAGGGTGTTATATAATGATGCATACGCGAAACACATACGCATTGTATCAACCCAGCTATGATTACGAGGTGTGAATGATGAGATTTGACCATACGGCCACCGAGGCCATCCTGCCCGTCGGCGGCATCGGTACGGGCAACATCGGCGTGACGGCGCGCGGGAGTTTCTGCGACGTAGAGATCTGGAATAAGCCGGGCAAGGGCAACGTCATCCCCAACCTGTTCGCGGCGGTCTACGCCAAGACTTCGGGTGCGCGCGAAGGTGTGATGCGCGTCGCCGAAGGGCTCGAACCGCCGCCCTACCGCATGTCGGCGGGCATACCCGGCTACCGCTCGCTCGCGCGATTCGAGCGCTGTGATACCGAGATGCGGTACCCGTTCAGCGTGACCGAGCTGCACGACCGTGCGATGCCTGTCGATGTGACGCTGACTGCGTTCAACCCATGCATCCCGCTCGACAGCAAGAACAGCGGCATCCCCGTCCTGATCCTGCGATACGCGGTGCGCAATACGACGGATGCGCCTGTGACGGCGGGCGTATGCTTCAGCATGGGTAAGTTCTCACTCTGCGACGGGTACATGACGGGCAGCTACACCGACCGTACGGCGGCCGTGTCGCTCGAGTATGTGCAGGACGACGGCCTCTACGCGATGCACTACGTCGACGGCGGCAGCGCGGTCTGCGACAAGCCAAACAGCGCCAACGCGATGGCTGTGTCGACCGACGCCGCCGGCGTATCCATCACGCACAAGACGTGGCAGGACGGCGGCTGGTGGGACGGCCTCCAGGATTGGCTGACCGATTTCTGCGACGATGGCATGGTCAGCGACTACCCGTATCCTGAGACCGACGCAAACAGTTCGATCGTCGCGGGTGGCAACGGCGCGTGCGGCTCCCTCTGCGCGACCTGCGACATCCCCGCGCACGGCGAGCAGATCTTCACGTTCTACGTCACGTGGTACACGCCGTACCGCGACTCGTCGTGGGCGCAGTGCGCGGCCAACCGCCGCTGCGACTGCAAGACGCAACTCGTGCGCAACGCCTACGCCGCGCAGTGGAGCGGCGCGCTTGCCGTCGCGCAGTACGTATCGCGCAACTTCGATCAACTCTACAGCACAACCCAGAAGTTCACCGAGGCGCTGTACGGTTCGGCGCTACCACCGTATGTGATCGACGCGGTCGCGCAAGGGATCGCCGTCGCGCGGTCGACGACCTGCTTCCGGCTCGACGACGGGCGATTCTACGCGTTCGAGGGCTGCCACGACGGCGCGGGCTGTTGCGATGGCAACTGCACGCACGTCTGGAACTACGCGCAGACGCTCGCGTTTCTCTTCCCCGACTGCGAACGTTCGATGCGACGCAGCGACTTCATCGACGAGACCGACGAACACGGCAACATGCGGTTCCGCGCGTACGCCGCGCTCGAGGGCAAGCCATGGGACTTCCACCCCGCGTGCGACGGGCAGTGCGGTACGATCGTGCGGCTCTACCGCGAGTGGAAGAACGGTGCAGACGCACTCATGCGCGAGTTGTATCCGCAGATGAAGTGCGCGATGGACTTCGCGCTGTCGCACTGGGATCCCGACGGCGATGGCGTGATGGAGGCGTTCCGCCACAACACGTACGACATTGAGTTCTACGGCTATGACTCGTTGACGGGCAGTATGCTCTACGCCGCGCTGCTCGCCGCATCCGCGATGGCCGAAGCCGTCGGCGACACGCCGTCGGCGCAGCATTGGCGCGACGTGTTCGCGCGCGGCAACGCCAAGATGGATGCGCTGCTCTACAACGGCGAATACTACGTGCAGGTCGGGCACGAGCAAGACAAACGCCGCTACCAGTACGGCAACGGTTGCCTGTCGGATCAGCTGCTCGGCCAAACGCTGGCGCACCTGATGGGCCTCGGCTACATCCTACCCAAAGAGCATGTCGCGTCGGCGATCCACGCGGTCTACAACCACAACTACCGCGAGGATATGATGGGGCATCATAACCCGCAGCGCGGGTACGCGCTCGGTCACGAGGGCGGACTTTTGGTCTGCACGTGGCCGGATGGCAGTCGTCCGCGCATCCCGTTCCCATACAGCGACGAGGCGTGGACAGGCATGGAATACCACGTCGCGACGCACCTGATTTACGAGGGCTACGTGACCGAGGCGTTGAACATCGTGCGTACAGCGCGCGAACGCTACAATGGCCACAACCGCAATCCGTGGAACGAGATCGAGTGCGGCAACCACTACGCGCGGTCGATGTCGAGCTATGGCGTACTCATGGCACTGTCGGGCATCGAGTATGACGCGCCGAACGGCGTACTGCGTTTTTCGCCAAGATACAACCAAAAGAACTACCAATCGTTTTATTGCGCGGGAAATAGCTGGGGTATTGTCGAATACAAAGATGGCGACTGCAAGGTCACGCCGTTGTACACGAACGAGAATCTGTAAGGCGCATTGAACCCCGGCTGGCGAAATCGCCAGCCGGGGTTCACTTTTGTCGCGCGTAGTGATGAAATCGGATAAAAAAATACCTCTCAACGCTGCGGCGTCGGGAGATATTTTTGTTTATGCTTAATCTACGCTATACGGAATCATCGCCAAGAAGCGCGCGCGCTTCACAGCCTCGGTCAGTTGACGCTGATGCTTGGCGCAGTTGCCACTCACGCGGCGCGGTACGATCTTAGCGCGCTCAGTGAGGAAGCGTCGCAGACGCTGCGTATCCTTGTAGTCGATCCACATGATCTTGTCGACGCAGAATTGGCAGCTCTTGCGCTTCATCTTGCGGCGGATCGGCCTGTCGCCGTTATTTCTATCGTTGTATGCCAAGGTGAACTCCTTTCCCGCGACCTGTCGTCGCGTGCTGTTTTCTTACACATATGAAAACGAGATGTAACAATCTCGTCAAAGGTCGTACGAAAATTGCGCTATACAGCCGCGCTCGCTTTAGAACGGCAGATCGTCGTCGGTATCGATGGTTTCAAACCCATCATCGGCAAACGGCGGATCCATCGGCGGTTCATTGAATCCCGATGCATTCCCGCGCTGTTGCTGCGGAGCGCCGTAGCCGCCCTGTGGCGAATACCCGCCCTGCGGTGCGCCTGCGTTCGCCGCCTTCTCGCCTGTGAAGTTGACTTCGTCGACGACGACGTCGGTCGCGTAGTGTCGGACGCCATTGGCGTCGTCCCACTGTCGGTTCTGGAGTGAACCCACGACGTTGATCATGTTGCCCTTGCGGAAATACTTGGACACAAACTCGCCCTGCTGCCGCCATGCCGTACAATTAAAGAAGTCGGCCTTGCGTTCCTCGCCCTGTCGCGCGAACTTGCGATCGACAGCGACGGTGAACGAACATACGGGCAAACCGCCCGACGTCTGGCGCAGCTCGGGATCCTTGGTGAGTCTGCCCATTAAGATAACTTTATTGAGCATACCGTGCCTCCGCGTTACGCCGTGGCCTCGGCGGCCTTGGCTACCTTGTGCTCTTCCTTACGGATGATCAGGAAGCGCATGATGTCCTCGTTGATCTTCAATACGCGGTCGATCTCTTTGGGCAGCGTCGCCGGAGCTTCAAACTCCACGTAGACGTAATGCCCGTCGTTCTTATCGTTGATGGGATATGCGAGCCTACGCTTGCCCCAGTCGTCCTCAGACGTGACACTACCCTCGGTACCGATCAGCGCCTTGACGCGCTCGACGGCGGCCGTGGTCATCTCTTCGTTCAGTTCCGCAT
This sequence comes from uncultured Eubacteriales bacterium, assembly GCA_964412285.1. Lineage (GTDB taxonomy): Bacteria > Bacillota > Clostridia > Monoglobales > CAYZNM01 > CAYZNM01. The sequence goes on from CAYPOE010000111.1 coordinate 5,307, forward strand.
CGACGATAAAAATCATCTCATACTTGTTCATACTGTACTACACCTCCTCCCGGACCATGATGGGCGTACAGTCTATCGCCATTTGCGATCTTTGCAAATCGCGAACGCCGCACGCAAGGATTGTGTATGAATCCTACGCATCGGGCGCACTGCCCGAAACGCATCTTGCCATACTATAATATTATAAACCACGCGGCAGACCTTGTCAAGCATAAATTCCCACACCTGCACGCTAAATCATAGGAATGGTTTGTTTGCATTGCCTTTTGATGCGAGGATTGGTTGGAGTGAGGGTTCATGCGTTTGCCGCACTTACGAATAGAACTTCCATGAATCAAGCAAGGCAGGCTGCTATACACGCAACCTGCCTTGTCGTTATCACTCCTATTAAAATCCCAAAACCACGCACTGCGTATCAACATCCGCTTGACGATTCCCCAACAGCACCACGCAGGTCTTTGATTTATCAAACACATGAATCTGCGGCTCTCGTATTGCGTACCGACTTTCTGATGTGACGACCTTCTCCAATAATACAGACCCCGTTTTCGTGTCATACACCCGCACGGTCACCTTGCCTTTATCAATAGAGGACGTAGCGAAATATGCGCCCTTATCCGAGCCGAATACGTTGCCGCTCTCCTTTTTGGTCTTGGTCTTGATGAGCGTAGACTTTCCTGAGTTCATATCCAACACCATCAGTCTGCCCGACGGAACGGTGAAATCCTCCGCCCAAAGCACAAATGAATTGTACGCAGTCATCTCCTTCACGGAATAATCGTTAGAACGATTCACAGATAATCCCGAACCATCAACGCGGATACTGCCGTACGTATCAAATGACGACTTACCTACAACCGCCGGAACATCAAAGCTCTGCGACTTAAAGGCGATGATGCCATCATCTTTGACGAACGCGATCTGTTCAATGATAACCAGCCCGAAACGTTTCTTTGCGTCGGTGTCGGCGAGGTCAATCAGCTTTGTTTTGCTCTTTTTCTTAGTGTCGTAGAGATACAGTCCCTTATTTGTAGCAAATGCGATATTCGTGCCGGAATGAGAAACGGCCATTGCCTGCGCCGAAACCATTCGCTCCTCTTTGCCCGGCAATGTATCAAGCCGAACCTCGCTTGTTTTATTCAGCTTGCTGTCGTAAAGGATGCAGGTCGCATTGCCTTCAAATATCCAACCCATAACGGCATAGCCATCTTTCGTTGCACGACACACCTCTTCGTCAAAGTCAGGTTTCTTGGTGTCATACAGGACGCTACCCGAACCTATGTCATACAGATAAAGTTTGTCTGCCAGAATCAACGCGCGATTTTCGTCGGCGTAGTACATACTCTTTATCTTGCCTGTTATCTTGCTTGTATCGATATTCGGCACACCTGTTGCCGCAGCAGTGGCAACAGATGTGGTGGTGCAACAGATGAATAAGACCATCGCAATCAAAAACGCATACACCTTACGCATGATTCTTCTCCTAATTGATCTGTAATAACGACGGCGCTGTTTCTGGCTCATGCTCTTCGACTTCAACAGGGACGTCTGGATTATACAGCCCTTGCCCGTCAAGGAATTGTTCCACTATTTCTGCGTCGGCCTTGGAAGTATCGAGCGGCAAGTCGAATACCACGCTTACGCCGCTATGCTTTGGGTTGGCAGAGATCACACCTGTGTCCGCGTTATAGCTGAATGTCTGATTGTTGCAGAAACCATCCGTCGTTACGCCGATATACACGCCGACATCAGCGAACGCTTCAACCGATGTACACTCAATGAGTCGATACATCACGCCGTCGATCACCCGAATACTCGTCGAACCGTTCATTGTGAAGATATTCACCTGCCACGGCGCGCAGCCTTTGATGAGCGGCGTAACCAAAAAGTTGTAGTTCATGAACTCATCGCTTGATGTATCGGGGATAACGCCGTTTTGCTTCTCGATGGCTACAACAGCATATGTCTTGGACGGCTCTACGTCGTCTGCTATCGTCGTGAGGTTATCGCCGAATACCGTGCCGAGCAGTGTGATGTCGTACCCGCCTGCGCTTACCGTCTGATTGATAATCGTTGCGCCGTCGCTGCCGAACGCTTCTGCGAGTTTCGGATACTCTATCTTCTGTGCATACTCCTGCGGCGTGAGATACTTGAAGTATGCGAATACCGAGAATGATGTAATGGCCAATATAGCGGCGGTTATGAAGGCAATCCGCATGGTTAACTTGGGTTTCCTCATGTTGTGTCGCTCCCTTATCATGGATTTGGTGCGCATATTTAACTCGTCCGACGGAGCGTCTGTGGACGACAGCGAATGTTCTAACAGCTGATCAATATCCTTCATATCCGGCAGCCTCCAGTCTTTGTTTGAGTAGTTTACGCGC
>CAYPOE010000112.1:0-7685 GCA_964412285.1 uncultured Eubacteriales bacterium
CTACAAATCGACGCAAAACACAAGTTGTAGATCCGTATAAATTATGATATAATATTCAAAACATACAAGGAGGGCTTTTTATGCAATACAGTACGCCCTATATCGACACGTCGCTGGTTTCACCTGCGGCTGTCGTCGACTTTATCGCTGCCTGCGAAGCTGCCAAAGCAGACGTACGCTGCTACACGCTGTATCGAGACAACAAGCTCGCGCTGCGCATCCAGACTCCGCCGCACTCGTTCGAGGATAAGGCGCAGGTCTACTCGGCAAGCAAGTCCTTCACCTCGACCGCGATCGGCTTCGCGATACAGGAGGGTCTCTTGACCGTCGATATGCCCGTCATCTCGTTCTTTGAGGGATATTTGCCAGACACAATCTCGGACAACCTCCGTGCCATGACGGTCAAGCATCTGCTGAGCATGAATACGGGTCACGAGACCGAGCCGCACATCTTCGACGAGGAGGACAGCATCGCCGCGTTCCTCGCGCATGAAGTCCCGCATACGCCGGGTACGCACTTTCTGTACAACACGGCCGCCACGTATATGCTGTCGGCCATCTTGCAGAAGCTCACGGGGATCACGCTGATCGACTACCTGACGCCGCGCCTGTTCGTGCCGCTCGCGATCGACGGCGCGTCGTGCGGCATGACCAAGCAAGGCATCTGCGCGGGCGGATTCGGTTTCTACATCAGCTGCGACGACCTCGCGAAACTCGGCCTACTCTACCTCAACAAGGGCGTCTGGAACGGACAACGCCTGTTGAGTGAAGCGTGGGTAGCAGAGGCGTCGTCGGCCGTATCCGACAACAGCGCCAACAACCCCAATCCCGACAGCGACTGGGCGGCGGGATATGGCTACCAGTTCTGGCGCAATGCACACGGCAAAGGGTTCCGCGGCGACGGCGCGGTTGGACAGTATTGCCTCGTGCGTGACGATTGCGATGCCGTTATGGCGCTCACGAGCGAGGTTGCGGACATGCAGGTCGTACTCACGGCCATGCAGGCGCTCATCGACGACGAACGCCGCGGCGGTGTGTGCGACGACGCAAATACGCTCGTACGCGTCAAAACCATGCATGATGTAGCCGATCTGCCTGACGGGTTCGTCGGCACATACCGCTTTGCACCGAACGACATGGGCGTCACCATGCTGAGCATACGCCGCTGCCGTGAAGGCCGCCGCACCATTGTACTCACCATCAACAACGGCTGTTGGATGCAGGAGATCCGCGTCGGCGCAGGCGAGTGGAAGGTCAACACGTTGTCGAACCTGAACGGCATGACGCCTTCCATGAACCTACCCGGTACGCCGCCCGAACGGTTCGCCGCGTGCTACGGCGTAACCGACGGCAAGCTCACCATGTACTGGCGTTATCTGTCTAACCCCCACCAGCAGTATCATACATGGTCGATCGACGGTGATGCACTCGCGATCGAAGTCAAGGGCAGCCTGTCACTCGGCGGCAATCCGGTCATCCATCACTTCAAGGCAACCCGCGTATAATCGAACTATATAACTATAAAAACTATATAACTATAAATATGAACATACTCATCATCAGTTCCACACCCAAGTCTGAAGGCTTGTGCGCGTCGCTCGTCGAGGCCGCGACCAAGGCCGCGCGTGCCGCGGCCAACGTGCGCGTGCTGCATCTGCGCGACTACAACCTCGGCGTATGCAAGATGTGCGGCGATGGTTGGGGTGCGTGTTCGAGTGAACACCAGTGCACCTATGGCGCAGACGGCCTCAATGAGTTGCAAGCCGCCGTCGCCAAGGCCGACGCGCTCGTGCTGATCTCGCCCGTATACTGGGGCGAGGTTAGTGAATCCATGAAGACCTTCCTCGATCGACTGCGCCGCTGTGAGGCGTCGCGGCGGTTCGAGGGAGGCAAGACGACGCTCACAGAGAAGCAGGTCATACTCGTAGCCTCGCCCGGCGGCAGCGGCAACGGTATGCTGACGACGCTCGAACAGCTTGAGCGTGCCGTGCGGCACATGGACGGCCACGTGTTCGACTACATCGGCGTCAACCGCTGGAATAAAACGTACAAAACCGCCGCGCTACAGGCCGCAATCGCGGCTATGGCCGCAGAACATAAGTAAGGGGATACTTCATGATCAGTCACATCACAATACTCACGCACGACATGGACGCGAGCGTCGAGTTCTACCAATGGCTGCTCGATCTGCCGATTCAGGGCCACTACGACATACAGGACGGCGAGATCACATTCCTCGGCGAGGAGGGTCAAACGTTGATCGAACTCATCGCGCGCGACGGCTACGAAAAAGAGGGCGACGCTGAAGGCATCTCGATCGGATTCGAGGTATCGTCGCTCGAGGAGAAATTGGATATGCTGATGGGGCGTGAGGTACTCGTCACGCATATCATCTCACCCAACCCGCACGTACGCTTCTGCTACACGATCGATCCCAACGGCGTGCGTATACAGTTGGTCGAACGCAAACAGCAATCATCCGATATAAAACCCGAATAAAACAAATCCCCCTTCCGATTTTTATTGATCAGGAAGGGGGATTTGTCGTTTATCGCAACGCGTTGGCCATCGCGATGATGTTCTCAATCGGCACATCGGGCTGTATGTTGTGCGACGGCGCGGCAATCCAACCGTTGCCGAATACGCCGGCGATGCGTCGAACCTCTGCCGCTACCCCGCCGGGCGTACCCTCGGTCAGCAGACCCTGTTCGTCTATGCCGCCCCAGAAGATCATCTTGCCGCCGTAGTCCTCAACCAACCGTTCGGGTTCCATCATGTATGCACCGGGCTGAACGGGATTGAGTATGTCCGCGCCCATGTCGATGATGTGCGGGATGAGTCCGTGTACCGAGCCGCACGTATGGTGAAAGTAATATGCCTTGGTCAGCGATTGGGTCAGCGCAATGCGCTTCTTATACCACGGCACGATCATCTCGCCAAACAGCGCCGGACTCATGAATGGCCCATTCTGCGTCCCGAAGTCGTCGCCGCTCGTCGTGACGTGGATGCAGTCGCCCAACGCCGCGTAATATTCGCTGATGACGTCGGCGCTGTAGCGATATACATAATGAAAGAATGTGTCGACGAACTCGGGCTCGGCAATCAGGCGGTAGAGGAAATCGTCGAAACCGCACATCCAACAACCGAGTTCGAGTACGCCGTACACAGGATGCGATGCGACCACGACATAGTCTGTATCCTCGTGTAGGCGTTTCGCCTGTTCTTTCCACTGCGCAATCAGCGCCCTGTCGACGTCTTTGGCGTCCGGCCATGGATACGCGTGCAGATCGTCGACCGTCGCGCCCTTGAGCGGGTATTCGACGATGTCCCAGTACAGACCTGTGTACCCGCGCACTACCCCCCAGCTGTCGACAAAGCGCGTCCTGTCCGCGTTGTACCGCGGCTCGCGCGTTTGCAATATATCGCCGACCATGCGGAAGTCCGCACCCAACGCAATGAGTACGTTTTCTTTTACTTCTGCCTCATCGTTGGCTTTGACCCGCAACCGTTCGGCCAATGCGCCAATGGTATCGTGATTCATCAACGTCATGGGCGTACCGCACAGGTCAAACAGCGTGCGAGGCGTGTCCTCGCGCTTCATCAAGCGTGCGAAGATTTCTCGTCTGTTCATCATGATCGCAACTCCAACAATGCCGATTTGATCGACTGATAATTCGCCTCGCTCATGCCGCAACTCGCGTAATCCTCGAGTAATCCGATGAAACCGCCGCTGTCGGTGCCGAGGTGCGTGCGCAATCGCGCGACATAGTTGCGGATCTCGGCGTCGTCGCCGTGGATTGCAACGGTCTGGTGGTCGACGGGACAGTTGAACGCGACCTTGCCGCGATACGCCGCGCCGAGACGTTCGATACCGAAGATGTCGGGCTGATTTAGATTGAACACATCGACGCCCGCCTCGAGCCAGTATGGCAAGTAATCCCAAACCTGTCCGCAACTGTGGAAGTACACAAGCATACCGTTGTCGTGTACGAGCTTGAACTGTTGCTGATAATACGGCAACAGGATCTCTTTGAACATATCGAGCGAGATCATACCTGCCTTTTGTGTGCCGAGATCGTCGGCGAACGAGATCGCATCCACGCCCAACGCGGCGGCGTTGCGTATCACGTCGTTCTCGTATCCCGTCACAATGTCGAGTACGCGGCGCGCATTGTCGACGTCGTCGTACAGATCCATCAGGAACTCTGTCATGCCACGCACGAAGCACGCGTTGTTGAAGCCCGATATACCTACGCCCATGATGATAAATTTGTCTTTGTGCGTCTCGATGAGCGATGTAAGATGGGCATAGCGCGATGGATCATTGCCGTCAGGCGGGGTGTAGCTGTCGAGTGCGTCGTAACCATTCTGTAGCGGCGCATCGGTGGGTTGGCCCATCGTACCCTCGTGCGGTTCCATAATATAGCCCCACTCGGTACGGTGCGGTACGTCGGGCGTAAAGTTCGCCGCGTGCGCGGCTCCGATTGACACGATGTCGGATCGTTCTTTATCTCTATTAAAGAAGTAGATCGGGATGCTGTCGGGATGATCAAATGTAATGGCGCGCCGAACGCGCTCCTTGGACGTCATAGTATAGTACCCTCCGCAATTCGTGATACATCATTATATCTTATACCGCCGATATACGCAACCGTTATATTTCACAACAGCGCGTTATAAGATGGGCAGAATTATTTTAGTACCAGTCTTACGTACCGCGCGAGCATAGCGGCTACCTCACCTCGAGTAGCGTTGCCCTGCGGATCTATCGTACCATCCTCTCTGCCTCTCATGACGCCAACAGACATCATGCGACGCATAGAATCCGTTGCCCATTCCGAGAAGGGCAACCCTACGTATTCTATCGTGTAATCGCCGTAACCTGTGGCGATGAAGTTGAGTACATCGCCGTTATAGTCGGCAAATATCACGGGATTGCCTGCGCTGTCGAGTATGCGATAGCCATTGACATTACGCAGGGTGGCGTCCTTGTAGGAAGCAGTGACCTTGGGGTTTTTGCCATAGGCTTCCTCGAATGGCAAACCCTCTACGTCTGTAGTGACCTTTATGACCGAAACATCATGCTCTCCAGATGACGGAGTCGTGGTGACTACACGAATGTTGGGCCGAGGCGTCGGCGTCGGCAACTGTGTCGGAACAGAGGGAGTTCCCACCGTCGGGCTGTGTTCGGGGACGGACGCCGAGCTGGGCTGCATCCAAGATGTCGGTTGGGAGGCGGGAGCAGTTTGATGTTGGTGGAGGGTTACATGGATGATCGTATCAGAACCAAGCTGTAAGATGGCGCCCGATATAGGCATTCCGTTGGCGGTAAACGCATAATAGTAGCCGCTTTGCGCGACGGGCAACGTCAATGTGGGGTTTGTGTATACCATGCTGTCGATCGCACCCGTGTACGTGACCTTGTATACCGCGTTGCTGTTGTCGGCAAGGCGCATTGTAGGGTGGAGGGCAGTGGGCAGCGTTTGTCCGAAGTGAGCGCCCAATGCGTGCGCGACTTCGCCACTTGAGAATTGCGCGGCTGTTTTGGAAACTTAGTAGGTTTGAAATGGAGTGGGTCTGAAATGGTAGGCGTTACAACGCGTACCGTCGCACCATTCTATCATACCAACCGACACAACATCGACACATATACCCAATGCGATCTTGCTATTCAGTCGAAATGCAATCTGCCTGTCGTGAATTCAGCCCAACTGTGCTGCGTCATATACTCTCCCCTAAATGTGTTGATGGCACCGACGTCGCCTTTTAAGAAATGATAGTAATCGCAATCCACCGCGTTGACGTTGACCGCGACGCGGTTGTATCTGCGTACAATCACATGCTTCGCCCCGGCTTGATTCAAACAACTGATCAAATCCCGTATGAGGTTACGCAACGCGCTTTGGTATTTGGGCGCGTCACCCTCTTCCCAAAGTATCGAGAATAACTCGCGCGTCGTCACACTGACCCCCTGGCGATCAATCAGATACGCGAGCAATTCCTTGGACTTGGTATAGTGGAAATGCATAGGTAAACCGTCGCAGAATACCTCGAAATGCCCGAAGGTTTGTATATAGATGCGCCCTTTTGGTTGTGGCATGAGGCTTTTGATATATTCGATTTCAGCCAACAGCCTATCCTTCATTGCAGGCTTGATCACATACCCATTTGCCCTTACCTCGAATGCTCCTGTGGCATACTTGCGGAATCCCGTCAGAAAGATGATGTAGGTATTGGAACTGACTGTCCTGATGGCTTTGGCGAGTTCAAGTCCGTTCATGCCATACATCTCTATATCAAGGAACGCAATATCGACAGCATGGTTTTCGACAAACGCGAGCGCCTCATAGGCGTCGCTGAATCCGCCGACTACGGTCACGGTGGATAAGGCCTTGAGTTCATGGATCGTATCATGCAGCACATATCTTTCGTCGTCGACCACTATCACTCTCATCTAAACGCACCCCATTCCTTGGGAATCGTAATTTTAGCGGTTGTACCCATTCCGACACGGCTTTCGATATGCAGATGGCCGCCGCATTGCATACGCAGCCTCGCCGCTACATTGCGTATGCCGATGTGGCTGCCACCGTCGGTTTGCTGTCTATCGACGTCATAGCCTACCCCGTCGTCGATGACCCAGATTACGAAGCAATCCTCAGTCTCCTCGGTGCGGACGATCACAGTGCCGCCTTCTTTGCGCTTGGTAACGCCATGCTTGACCGCATTCTCTATGACGGGTTGCAGTGCCAGTGTGGGGATATAGAAGTCCTGGGCTTTGACGTCAAATACGATGTTTAATCGTTCTCCGAAACGCAGCCTCTCAAGGTATAGATAATTCTCGATATGCTCCATTTCTTTGGAGAACGGGATGAATGGATGTTCGGAAATACTCTCGATGTTATCGCCCAAATAGTGCGCGAACCGCCTGATCGAGGTCTTGACAACGGACGGGTCTGTATCGCACAATCCACTGATGGTCGCGAGTGTATTCGCGATAAAGTGCGGTTGTATCTGTGAAAGCATGATGTCAACGCGACTTTTCTCCAACTCGGATTCCTTTTCGCGCAGACGCTTCTCCTGCTGCACCTGAATCGTAACGTAAATCAGCAGCATCGATAGCGTCGTGGATACATAAAGCAGTGTGATACCATATATCGCAATTTGAATGCTCATCGCGATCACGGGAAAAACGCCGTACGACATCAACGCCAACGTGTCAACCATGCCGAGGCTTTTGCGATACGCAACGATCACCGCCATACCCGTGAGCATCATGCCGATGGGCAATGCCTGAGAAAGCCAGTACCAACTGCCCCTTGTGTAGACATTGGTCTCGTCGAACCGATAATACATATGGTTGAACTGAGATACGACGACGAGCAGCACGGCGACGGCGCATACGGCCGAAACCACGTATGCGATATTGCGCGAAATGCGCGCGTTTTTTGTTGATATGTACGTAACGAGATAGTCCGTAAAGATGGCGAGAATGACATACCCCAAGCTGTATACGAAAAAGTTGGCGATCAACAGAAACGGGCGCACTGCGGGCGCAGGGTTGTGATGGAATACCCACGTTACGAGGTCGCTTGCAAGCACCGCGATGTTGCAGAAAAGCATGTATACAAACAGGCGGTTGAGCTTTTGTTTTCTGTCTCTACTCAACAACAGGCACACGATCA